>NCKG01000038.1:0-11320 GCA_002279095.1 Cellulomonas sp. 14-74-6 | reverse complement strand
GCCCACTGCTCGTCAGAGAACACCCGGAACCGCGAAGACGACGTCACCCACACAGACTCCCGCGAGCCTCACACCAGATATGTGAGACACGCCCTAGCCTGCGGGGAGCGGCCGACCTGACGGTAAGGCCGGGCACGGGTCGGGGTCTCGAGAGGGGCCCCGAGAAGGTCAGGAAGTAGACCCCGGCCCGGCGCCGCACCGCTCGTTCTCGGTCAGGTGTCCGAGTTGTCGGATTTCTGAGCCGGTTCGACGATGGTGGTTCGTCACCCCGCCGTCGTCGCACGCAGGTCCGGTGCGGCTCGAGGAAGGGCACCGCCGTGACCGAGACCGCGTCTGTCGCCGTTCGCCCCACGATGCACGACGTCGCGCTGGACAGGGAGCGGATGCGCCGGCGCCGCCTGCTGCGGCTGACTCTCGCGCTGGCGCTCGTCGAGCTGTGGGTGATCGGGCGGTCGTTCGCGGATCAGCCGGTGCTGCCGGTGCCGCGGATGGACCCGCTGGTGATGGTGCCGGTGCTGTTCTTCGTCGTGCTGATCCTCATGCTGGTCGGCACGCAGGTGGGCGCCAGCCGCTCGCCGCACGTCGTCTACCGGCCTGAGCAGGTGGACGTGACGCTGGACGACGTGATCGGCATCGACCCGATCATCGAGGACGTGCGCCGGTCCATCGACCTGTTCTGGACGCACCGGCGGTTCGCCGACCAGATGGGCGGCACGCCGCGGCGCGGCCTGCTGTTCGAGGGCCCTCCGGGGACGGGCAAGACGATGACGGCCAAGGCGATGGCCGCCGAGGCCGGGGTGCCGTTCCTGTTCGTCTCCGCGACCAGCTTCCAGTCGATGTACTACGGCGCCACGGCCCGCAAGATCCGCTCCTACTTCCGGGTGCTGCGCAAGGCGGCCCGAACCGAGGGCGGCGCGATCGGGTTCATCGAGGAGATCGACGCGATCGCGATGCGGCGCGGCGGCCTGTTCGGGTCGGTGGCGACGGAGCAGGCCGGCACTCTGCCCGGCGTCGGCGGCACCGTCCGCCACGCGATCATCAGCGAGGGCACCGGCGGTGTGGTCAACGAGCTGCTGGTGCAGCTGCAGTCCTTCGACGAGCCGGTGGGCGGCGAGCGCCTGATGGGTCGGCTGCTCGACGCGGTGAACCTGCTGCTGCCGTCGGACCGGCGGCTGCGTCGTCGTCGGCCTCGTCGGGCGCCCATCCTGCTGATCGCCGCCACCAACCGCGCCGACTCGCTCGACCCGGCCCTGCTGCGCCCGGGTCGCTTCGACCGCCGGCTGACCTTCCCGACGCCCGACGCGCGCGGCCGCCGCGCCCTCGTCGACCACTTCCTCGCCCGTCGGGCGCACGAGACCGAGCTGGACGACCCGACGCTGCGGGACCGCGTCGCGGCCGCCACCAACGGCTGGACGCCCGTGATGGTGGAGCACCTGCTGGACGAGGCGCTGGTCAACGCCCTGCGCCGGGGTGCCCAGGCGATGAGCTTCGCCGACGTGGAGCACGCGCGGATCACCGAGCTGGTGGGCATCGGCCACCCGGTGACGTACACACCGGCCGAGCAGCAGCTGATCGCCACCCACGAGGCGGGGCACGCCGTCACCGCCTGGCTCGTGGCCCCCCGTCGCAACCTCGAGGTGCTGACCATCGTCAAGCGCGGCGCCGCGCTCGGCATGCTGGCGCACGACGACTGCGAGGAGGTCTACACGCAGTCGCACGACGACCTGTCCGCCCTGGTGCAGATCGCGATGGGCGGCTGGGTGGCCGAGGAGCTGTTCTTCGGCGGCACCACCACCGGACCGGCCTCCGACCTGGCGGCCGCGACGCGCACCGCCGCCCAGATGGTCGGCGCCGCCGGCATGACGGGGTCGCTGGTGTCGCTGGCCGCCACCGGCAAGGACGTCGTCGAGGCGGTGCTGGCCGACTCCCGCGCCCGCGACCGGCTCGAGCAGGTGCTCGACGAGGCTCGCAGCACGGTCCGCCGCCTGCTAGCCGGCAACCGCGACCTGGTCGAGGCGCTGCGCGACGCGCTGCTGGAGCGGCACGAGCTGATCGGCGACCAGATCACGGACGTGCTCGAGGCGGCCCGCGCCGCCCGTGAGGGTGGTTCACCCGCCCAGCCGGCCACCTCCGGGCACTTGCGCATCGCCTGACCCTGTGGACGGCGTGTGGGCAGCTGTGCGGCCCTACGAGGCCTGCTGTGGACGGCGTGTGGACGGCGCGCCGAGACCTGGGGACGGCGGCGCGCGACCGTCCCCCGTTCGCCGCGAACGCCCTGGCCAGGGACTCGTGTCAGTGGTGCTCCGTAGGATTGCCTCACCATGCACAGGGTGAAAAACAACACACGTGTAACACAAGCCCTAGTGGCTGGTGGCAAGCCCGACCACTAGGTGTAGTGTCGGGATCCGACGCACGGCGCACCGCTCCAGCGGGTCGCCCACCGACGTCGAGGCTCCCGTGCCGGGAGCGACGAGACGCAGCAGAGCAGCAGGATCACTGGGGAGCCACGGATGACGATCACGGTCTACAGCAAGCCGTCGTGCGTGCAGTGCAGCGCCACCTACCGCGCCCTGGACAAGCTCGGCTACGAGTACACGGTGGTCGACATCAGCGAGGACGCGGACGCCCGCGACTACGTGATGTCCCTCGGTCACCTGCAGGCCCCGGTCGTCATGGCCGGCGGCGAGCACTGGTCGGGCTACCGCCCGGACCGCATCAAGGCGCTCGCGGAGCGCATGGCGACTGCCGTCGCCTGACGAGGCTCGGCGAGCGCCGGCCCCGCGCCGGAGCGCTCGTCCGACGGACGCCCCGGGCCGGCGCTGGACCGCACCGTGCCGGCCCGGAGGGCACCGTCCCCGCTGATCCGGGGACGCGCTGATCACAACTTGACCGCCGGGCATCGCTGTCCCCGGTGGCGGCGCGACCGCAGGTCGGAACCGGGGAGGGAGTACGCCGTGGGCTCGTTGGTGTACTTCTCGTCGGCCTCCGAGAACACGCGACGGTTCGTCGACAAGGTCGGCCTGGCCGCCCAGCGCATCCCGCTGCGGGCGGCCGACGGCTTCCTGCACGTGCAGGAGCCTTACGTGCTCGTCGTCCCCACCTACGGGGGCGGCAACGAAGGCGGGGCGGTGCCCCGCCAGGTGGTCAAGTTCCTCAACGACGAGGGCAACCGTGCGCTGATCCGCGGCGTGATCGCGGCCGGCAACACGAACTTCGGCTCGGCCTACTGCAAGGCGGGAACGGTCGTCGCCGCCAAGTGCGACGTCCCCTACCTGTACGGGTTCGAGCTCATGGGAACAGCAGAGGACGTGACTCGCGTCCGCGAAGGATTGGGGCGGTTTTGGCAGCGACGGCGACAGATTCCCGCGTGAGCGCGACGGGGCTGGACTACCACGCCCTGAACGCGATGCTCAACCTGTACGACGCGGACGGGAAGATCCAGTTCGACAAGGACCGTGAGGCGGCTCGGGAGTACTTCCTGCAGCACGTCAACCAGAACACGGTGTTCTTCCACGACCTGGACGAGAAGCTCGACTACCTCGTCGAGAACAAGTACTACGACCCGACGGTGCTGGCGAAGTACGACCGCGCCTTCCTCAAGACGCTGTTCGAGTACGCCTACTCCAAGAAGTTCCGCTTCTCGACGTTCCTCGGCGCGTTCAAGTACTACACGAGCTACACGCTGAAGACGTTCGACGGCAAGCGCTACCTGGAGCGGTTCGAGGACCGCGTCTGCATGGTCGCCCTCGCCCTGGCCGACGGCGACACCGACTTCGCGGTGTCCCTGGTCGACGAGATGGTCTCGGGCCGGTTCCAGCCGGCGACGCCGACGTTCCTCAACCTCGGCAAGGCGCAGCGCGGCGAGCCCGTCAGCTGCTTCCTGCTGCGCATCGAGGACAACATGGAGTCGATCGCCCGCGGCATCAACTCCGCCCTGCAGCTGTCCAAGCGCGGCGGCGGCGTGGCGCTGCTGCTGAGCAACATCCGCGAGCACGGTGCGCCGATCAAGCACATCGAGAACCAGAGCTCCGGCGTCATCCCCGTGATGAAGCTGCTCGAGGACTCGTTCAGCTACGCCAACCAGCTCGGCGCCCGCCAGGGTGCCGGTGCGGTGTACCTGCACGCGCACCACCCGGACATCTACCGGTTCCTGGACACCAAGCGGGAGAACGCGGACGAGAAGGTCCGCATCAAGACGCTGTCCCTGGGCGTGGTGATCCCGGACATCACGTTCGAGCTGGCCCGCAAGAACGAGCCGATGTACCTGTTCTCCCCGTACGACGTGGAGCGCGTGTACGGCGTGCCGTTCGCGGACATCAATGTGACCGAGAAGTACCACGAGATGGTCGACGACGCGCGGATCCGCAAGTCCAAGATCAGCGCCCGCGAGTTCTTCCAGCGGCTCGCGGAGATCCAGTTCGAGTCGGGCTACCCCTACATCGTGTTCGAGGACACGGTGAACAAGGCGAACCCGATCAAGGGCAAGATCACCATGTCCAACCTCTGCTCGGAGATCCTGCAGGTCTCCACGCCGTCGGAGTACAACGAGGACCTCTCGTACAAGACGGTGGGCAAGGACATCTCCTGCAACCTGGGCTCGCTGAACATCGCGCTGACCATGGACTCGCCGGACTTCGGCAAGACGGTGGAGACCGCGATCCGCGCGCTGACCGCGGTGTCCGACCAGACGGACATCGAGTCGGTGCCGTCGGTGAAGAAGGGCAACGCCGGCGGCCACGCCATCGGCCTGGGGCAGATGAACCTGCACGGGTACCTGGCGCGCGAGCGGATCTTCTACGGCTCGGACGAGGGTCTCGACTTCACCAACATCTACTTCTACACGGTGGCGTTCCACGCGATCCGGGCGTCCAACCAGCTGGCCATCGAGCGGGGGAGCGCGTTCGAGGGCTTCGCCGACTCGAAGTACGCGTCCGGTGAGTACTTCACCAAGTACGTCGAGAAGGAGTGGGCGCCGCGCACCGCACGGGTCGCCGCGCTGTTCGCGGACGCCGGCATCCACATCCCGACGCAGGACGACTGGCGCGCGCTGGCCGCCTCGGTCGCCGAGCACGGGCTGTACAACCAGAACCTGCAGGCGGTCCCGCCCACGGGCTCGATCAGCTACATCAACCACTCGACCAGCTCGATCCACCCGATCGCCAGCAAGATCGAGATCCGCAAGGAAGGCAAGATCGGCCGCGTCTACTACCCGGCACCGTTCATGACGAACGAGAACCTGGAGTACTACCAGGACGCGTACGAGATCGGCCCCGAGAAGATCATCGACACCTACGCCGAGGCCACGCAGCACGTGGACCAGGGCCTGTCGCTGACCCTGTTCTTCAAGGACACGGCCACCACGCGTGACCTGAACAAGGCGCAGATCTACGCCTGGCGCAAGGGCATCAAGACGATCTACTACGTCCGCCTGCGCCAGCTCGCGCTCGAGGGCACCGAGGTGGACGGCTGCGTCAGCTGCATGCTGTGACGCATCCATGACGGAACTGACGACGAACGACGAGGAAGCACGATGACCCCCCCGAAGCTCAAGCTCATCGACCGCGTGTCGGCGATCAACTGGAACCGGTTGGTCGACGACAAGGACGCCGAGGTCTGGGACCGCCTGACCGGCAACTTCTGGCTGCCGGAGAAGGTGCCGGTGTCCAACGACATCCAGAGCTGGGCAACGCTGACCGAGGCCGAGAAGACGATGACCACCCGCGTGTTCACCGGCCTGACGCTGCTGGACACCATCCAGGGCACCGTCGGCGCCGTCAGCCTGATCCCCGATGCGCTGACCCCGCACGAGGAGGCCGTCTACACGAACATCGCGTTCATGGAGTCGGTGCACGCCAAGAGCTACTCGTCCATCTTCTCCACGCTGATCTCCACGCCGGAGATCGACGAGGCGTTCCGGTGGAGCGAGGAGAACGCGAACCTGCAGCGCAAGGCCGAGATCGTGCTGCAGTACTACCGCGGCGACGAGCCGCTGAAGCGCAAGGTCGCGAGCACCATGCTCGAGTCGTTCCTGTTCTACTCGGGCTTCTACGCCCCGATGTACTGGGCGTCGCGCGCCAAGCTGACCAACACGGCCGACCTGATCCGCCTGATCATCCGGGACGAGGCCGTGCACGGGTACTACATCGGCTACAAGTACCAGAAGGGCCTCGAGCAGGTCACCGAGGCCGAGCGGGCCGCCCTCAAGGAGTACACGTTCGAGCTGCTCTTCGAGCTGTACGAGAACGAGGTGGAGTACACGCAGGACCTGTACGACGAGCTCGGCCTGACCGAGGACGTCAAGAAGTTCCTCCGGTACAACGGCAACAAGGCGCTGATGAACCTCGGCTACGAGGCGCTGTTCCCGCGCGACGAGACCGACGTCAACCCGTCGATCCTCTCGGCCCTGTCCCCGAACGCCGACGAGAACCACGACTTCTTCTCCGGCTCGGGCTCGTCCTACGTGATCGGCAAGGCCGTGAACACGCAGGACGAGGACTGGGAGTTCTGACCTCGACCTCGCTCTCCGTCCGTCACTGAGGCCGGCGCCCCCCTGCGGCGCCGGCCTCGGTGCTGTCGTCCGAGGTGGTCAGACGGTGAACTGCCCGACCAGGTCCTTCAGCTCGACGGACATCCGGGCCAGCTCGGCGACGGACACCTGCGACTCGGCCACCCCCTGGGTGGTCACCGCGGCCGCGTCCGCCACCCCGGAGATGTTCGCGGCGATCTCGCCGGCGCCGGTGGCGGCCTTGGTGACGCCCCGGTTGATCTCGTTGGTGGTGGCCGTCTGCTCCTCGACGGCCGCCGCGATGGTGGTCTGGTAGTCGTTGATCGCGCCGATCACCGACGTGATCTGACCGATGGCGGCGACCGCGCCGTCGGTGTCGCCCTGGATCGCCTCGACGCGGCGGGCGATGTCCTCCGTCGCCTTGGCCGTCTCGCGGGCGAGGTCCTTGACCTCCCCGGCCACCACCGCGAACCCCTTGCCCGCTTCGCCGGCGCGCGCCGCCTCGATGGTGGCGTTCAGGGCCAGCAGGTTGGTCTGCTCGGCGATCGACGTGATCAGCTTGACGACGTTGCCGATCTCCCGGCTCGACTCGCCGAGCCGCGACACCGTGGCTGTCGTCTCTGCAGCGGCCGACACCGCCTGAGCCGCCACGCGCGCCGCCTCGGTGGCGTTCTGCGCGATCTCGCGGATCGAGGCACCCATCTGCTCGGCGCCGGCGGCGACCGCCTGCACGTTCTGCGACACCTCGCCCGCCGAGCTCGACACCACCCCGGCCTGCGCCGCCGTCTCCTCGGCGGCCGACGCGATCTGCTGGCTCGAGGCGGCCATCTGCTCGGTGGCGCCGGCGAGCGACGTCGAGGAGGCGTCGATGGTGCCGAGCGTCGTCCGCAGCGTCCCGACCGCCTGGTCGAGGGCGTGGCCCATCTGCCCCACCTCGTCGTGCGAGGTCAGACCCGCGGTGACCGTCAGGTCGCCGTGCTCCAACGCGTTCGACACGGCCCGCACCCGGCCGATGCCCTGCACGATGCCCCGTGCGACGAGCAGGCCGAGCGCGACGGCCGCCGTCAGCCCGGCGCCGAGGGCGACGATCATCAGCAGCCGGCTGTTCCGGTACTGCGTGGTGACCCCCGCCGCGGAGGCCTTCGCCGCCGACTTGGAGCTGTCGACCAGCGTCGACATCGCGGTGCCCATCTGGTCGATCAGCGGCGCGGCCTGCTCGTCCCGGGCCTTGGTCCAGGTGGTGATGTCCTTGGCGCGGCCCGCCGGCAGCAGGGCGTCGTCGCGCACCCGGACGTACCCGGTGAAGCTCTGGTCGAAGTCGTCCAGCGCCGACTGCTGCTGGCTGCTGAGCGCCATGGCCTTCAGGGCGGTCTCCGCGTCGAGCACGTCCTTCTGGTCGGCAATCACGGCCTGCTCGTACGTGGTCGTCTCCGCCGAGTCCAGCGACAGCGCCTGGTTGGTGATGTCCAGCCGCATCTGGAGCGTGGCACGACGGATCGCCGTTGCCTCCTCCAGCCCCAGCACGTCCCGCTGGTACAGGGACGACGCGGCGGCGTTGGTGCTGCCGAGGCCGACGATGCCCAGCACCCCGACGCCGAGGGCGACGACCGAGGCGACCAGCACCGCGGTGAGGATGCGGGTGCTCACCGACCTGTCGCCCCACCAGCCGAGGAGCCCTCGGTGGCGGAGGCCGGACGACGTGCGGAGAGACGACGTGCGCATCGAAGACGTGCGGATCGACGACATGCTGAGCCCTGCCCTAGCTCGCGGCCATCGCCCCCTGCGATGACACCGCGCGGCCCATCGGCGGCCGACGGCGCCGTCTGGGTGGCTCACGTGGCCCAGTCAGGTCGCGATGCACCCGATCGGGTGGCGAGCTCGCCTGTGGCTCGCGCCACGCAGGACGATGGTCCCAGCGCCCAGCGCCCAGCGCCCAGCGCCCAGCGCCGCGCTGGCGTCAGTCGCGGGTCACGTTCTCCATGGACCGGACCAGCCCCACGGCCTCGCCCAGCAGTTCGCGCTCGCCGGCCACCAGCGCCGGGTCGTTGGCGCGCACGTGCGCCGCCTCGGCCAGCACGGGCCGCACGTCGAGGTGCACCCCGGCGAGGAAGGCTGCGAGCAGCACCCGGGCCGCCTCCGAGTACTCGCCGCCGGCGTCGACCGCTACCTCGGCCAGGATCAGCGCGCTGAGCGCCACGTCGAGCTCCGCGGTGCCGGTCCGTGCGTTGGCCCAGTCGACCAGCATCGGACCGTGGGCCTCGGACAGCACGATGTTGCCCGGGTGCAGGTCGAGGTGCACCAGCACGTCACCACCGCCGACGTGCGGCCAGTCGGTGGGCGACGACGGCGCCCAGCTGGTCGGCGCGGGGATCCGGTGCAGCTTGTCGTGCAGGTCGGTCATGATCTGCGCACCCTCGTGCAGCGACGTCACACCGGCGGCGAGGGCCTGCAGCAGCGTGGGCCCGTGCAGGCGCTCGAGCACCAGGTCGGGACCGCCGACGTGCACGGCCTTGGGTACCGGGAACCCGTGCGCGAGCGCGTACCGCATCAGCTCGGCCTCCGGCCCGGCGTCCCGGCCGGAGCGGTAGCGACGCAGCACCTGGGTCTCGGAGATGGCGTACACGTCCGCCGAGAAGCCCGCGGTCAGCAGGGGTCCGGGTCCCTCCGCAGCGGTGTGCGGTCTGCCCGGTGCCTCGGCAGGCCCGGGGACGGCGGCGGCGGACGCACCCTTGTCCCGCTCGGCGTCCGGCGCCGCGGGGTCGCTCGGGGCAAGGCCGGCGGGGGTCATAGAAAAAAGGTAGGCGCTGATCCCGAGATTGTCCCGTGATCGGGAAAACTCGCTCATGACCTGCGACGCGACCGGGCGTGGAGAGGACGTGGGCTGATCTTGACCCCCGTTGACCCGAACGGGTCAACGCATCACCGGTCCCGGCGGGTCAGTCGCGTCAGCAGCGCCTCCGCGCCGGACCTGGTCGGCGGCAGCGCGTGCGTCGTCACCCGCAGCGGCAACCGCGTGGCGACGCGCACGTCGACGTCGCTGCAGCGGCGGGCGATCTCGGCCCGCAGGGCGGCGATGCGGTCCGCCGGGTCCTCGTCGTGCAGGCCGACGACGACGAAGACGCCGCCCCCCAGGCTGGCCATCGGCCACCCGGGTCCGAACGCCACGTCCAGGGAGGCGCCCATCGCCGCGGACCGTGCCGCCCGCAGGAAGCCGGACACCTCCCCGGCCGCCACGTCGATGACCGTCAGCGAGCCGGGGCTGCCGTCGGCACGGGCGTACGCCTCGGTCAGCCGCAGGTGCAGGTACTGCTGCGTGGGCAGCCCCGTCTCGGCGTCCACGCTGGTGCACGCCGCGAACGCGCCGGCCTGCTCGTCCGTCCAGCCCTCGCACAGCGCGTGGACAACCGCCATCGGCGGCTGGTGCGCGCCCATGCTGCTGTACAGGCAGCTCAGGTCGTCGAGCGCCTCGCCCAGGCCGACACCGTCGTACGACCGCGCCCGGCCCAGCTCCTGCGCGGGCGGCGTCGGGTCACCACCGGTCAGCACCGCCTCGGCCAGGGCGTCCACCGCGGGGTGGTACCAGTCCGAGGGCCGCAGCCACACCGAGGCCAGGCTGCTGCGCCGCCACTGGTCGCGCAGTCCGTCCGGCACAGGGTCGGAGCGGTGCCGCGGGTCGCGCGAGCCGTCTCCGGGAAGGCCGCCGGAGAGGAAGGCCTGTGGGCCCATGTCCGTCGTCACACCGGAAGAGAGGCTTCAGCCGGCTCGTCGTGATGCCGATGCAGCGGGCGAGAACGTGATTCACCCGCATGGCGGACCCTGTGGCACCCTAGGTGTGGCAGATACCGGACGAATCGGAGCGCCCGTGAGCGCCACGGCAGCGGTCGGCTCGGACCTGCGGTCCGATGCCGCCCTGATCGCCGCCTCCCGTACGCGGGACGCGGCCGCCTTCGGCGCGCTCTACGAGCGGCACGCGGGTGCCGCGCTGGTGGTGGCACGCCAGCACACCGACTCCGCCGCGGACGCCGAGGACGTGGTGGCGGACGCCTTCACCGCCGTCTGGGGTGCCCTGCAACGCGGGTCGGGACCGACCGAGGCGTTCCGCGCCTACCTGTTCACCGTCGTCCGCCGGGTCGCCGCGGCGCGTCGCGACGCGGGCCGGCGCACGCAGGCGACGGACGACGTCGCCGTGCTCGAGGCGGGGGCGCTGCCGGAGGCGGACGCCGCCGAACCGGCGCTCGCGGGGCTCGAGCGCGGGCTGGTCGCCCGGGCGTTCGCCTCGCTGCCCGAGCGGTGGCAGGCCGTGCTGTGGCACAGCGAGGTCGAGGGGCTGCAGCCGGCGCAGATCGCGCCCCTGCTGGGCCTGACGGCCAACAGCACCGCCGCGCTGGCGTACCGGGCGCGGGAGGGTCTGCGCCAGGCGTACCTGCAGCAGCACCTGAACGAACCGCACTCCGAGGCCTGCCGTGCGGTGTCCGGCAAGCTCGGCGGGTACGTGCGGGGCGGGCTCGGCGCGCGGGACACCAAGGCGGTGGAGGCGCACCTCGACGAGTGCGGCCGGTGCCGTGGGCTGGTGCTGGAGCTGGGCGACGTCAGCCACGGCATGCGCGGCGTCGTGGCTCCGCTGGTGCTGGGTCTGGCCGGGCTCGGGGCGCTGGGGCACGCGCTGCCGATCGGCGGGGGGCTTGCGGCCGGGGTGGCGAGCCTGACGGCCGGACCGACGGGCGCGGCGGCCGGTGGTGGCGCCGGTGCCGGCGCTGCGGCGGGCGGTGCCGGGGGAGCCGGTGCGGGCGGTGCGGCGGGTGGAGCTGCCGCGGG
>NCKG01000037.1:0-11349 GCA_002279095.1 Cellulomonas sp. 14-74-6 | reverse complement strand
GAGCGTGGTGGCTGCCGGCCCCACCTCGATCTGCACCCGGTGGCCGATGTCCGTCGCATCGAGGGAGTGCCGGGCGACGGCGGCATGGTCGGCTGAGAGCTCGAGCGACACGACGACGCCCTCCGGGCCCGCCCCGCGTGCGAGCCACCATGTCGAGTAGCCGCCGAGCGTTCCCAGCTCCAGCACGCGGCGCGAGCCTGTGGCACGGGCGAGCAGCTCGAGCAGTCGCCCTTGCGGCGCGGTGACCGCGATCTCGGGCAGACCGGCCGCGGTGGCCGCCGCGGCGATCGTGTCGGGGACCGTGAGGTCGCCGAGCAGGGGAGCGACGAGCTGGTCGACCTCGGCCCAGGTGGAACCGGGACCCTCCGCGGGCGGCCGCGCCGGCCCCTGGTGGACCGGCGTCTCGCCGGGGTCGACGGTCACGTGTGATGCCGCCGCGACGTCCAGCAGCCAGAGCGTCCGGGCGACGCCGACGGCACCCGCGGCCGGAACCTCGGTCGCCGGCGCCCCGCGCAGGGCGGCGGCGACGGCGTCGGCCTTGCCGTCGCCGGCTGCGACGACCCACACCTCGGCGGCCGCCTGGATGGCCGGGAAGGTCAAGGACACCCGCGGCGGCGGCGGCTTGGGGGAGTCGTCCTCGCCGATGACGGTGCGGTCGGAGACGGACAGGGTCGCGTGGCCGGGGAACAGCGAGGCGACGTGGCCGTCGGGGCCCATCCCGAGCAGAAGCACGTCGAACGGCGGCACCGCGAGGGCAGCATCCGCAGGTGCGTGGCGAGCGAGCTCGGCGGCGTACAGCCGAGCTGCCACGCCGGTGTCCGCCACCTGCGCCGTGCGCGCCGGCATGGCGTGGACGTGATCGGCGGGGAGGGCGTCGCCGAGCGTGTCGAGGAGCGCCTCGCGGGCCTGGACCTCGTTGCGATCCGGGTCACCGGCCGGCAGGAACCGTTCGTCGCCCCACCAGACGTGCACGTCGGACCAGTCGACCGCGCGCCGAACCGGGCTCGTGGCCACCGCACGGAGCACGGCGATGCCGACGGTGCCGCCGGTCAGCACGATGTGGACCGGGCTGTGGTCCGACTGCAGATCGACCAGCCGGGTCAGCAGCCGTGCGGCGGTCGCCTCGGCCAGGACGTCCGCATCCGGGTGGACGACGACGTGCGGCGCGCGGTTCACCTGGTCAACCCTCGATCCTGGCGAGGCCCTTCGTCAGCACCTCGCCGTACACCTCGTCCGGGTCCAGCCGGCGCAGCTCCTCGACCAGGCACTCGCCCAGCTGGCGGATCGGCAGGGCGATGCGGTGGTCGGGCTGATCCGGCTGGTGCAGGGCAGCGGTCTTGCCGTCGGGACGGTCGAGCACGATCGGCCCGCTGCTGCGCTCGAGGCGGACCTGGGTGATGGCCGGTGCGCCCTTCACGCGTTCGACGTGCACCGGGCAGCGCAGTGCCCAGGCGAGCCAGGCGGCCATCAGGTCCACCGACGGGTGCGTGCTCTCCCCGACGACGACGGCCCGGTGCACGGGCTCGTACGGCGGCTGCTCGAGGGTCGCGGCGATCAGGCCGCGCCACAGCGTCGCGCGCGCCCACGCGAGGTCCGTGTCACCGTCCTGGTAGACGGAGGCCAGTCGTTCGAGGGTCTTCGACGGCGACGTGCACTGGGTGGTGTCCGTGATGCGACGGCGCCCCATCCGCCCCAGTGGCGCCGCTGAGGGGTTCTCCGGGACCTCGTTGGGCCACCAGACCACCGTAGGCGCGTCCGGCAGGAGCAGGGGCGTGATCAGGGTGTCCATCTCCTGGTCCATGTCCCCGGCAGGCCACAGCAGGATCACCTCGCTGGCGCCGGCGTCGCCCCCGAGGCGGATCTGCGCGTCCAGGTTGGGCCGGCGCTTCCGGCTGGTGGTGGACAGCACGATGATCCGGCACGGGTGCTCGCGGCTGGCCAGGTTGGCCGCGGCGATCGCGTCCTCCGGGTCGTGGTCACCGGTGTCGATCAGCAGGTTCATCACCCGACCGAGGGCGACGACACCGCCCTCGTCGCGCTCGCGGACCAGGCGGCGGTTGATCTCGCGCGTGGTGGTGCTGGGCAGGTCGATGATCATGGCCGCCTCCAGGCCCTGCCGTCGCGGGCCATCATCGCGTCGGCCGACTCGGGGCCCCAGGTGCCGGCGCGGTACGGGTCGGGACGGCCCTTGCCGGCCCAGTAGTCGATGATCGGGTCGAGGATCTTCCAGGAGAGCTCGACCTCCTCGTGCTGCGGGAAGAGCGGCGGGTCGCCGAGCAGCACGTCCAGGATCAGCCGCTCGTAGGCCTCGGGCGACGACTCCGTGAAGGCGTGGCCGTAGCCGAAGTCCATCGTCACGTCGCGCACCTCCATCGCGGTGCCCGGGACCTTGGCGCCGAACCGGACGGTCACGCCCTCGTCGGGCTGCACCCGGATCACCACGGCGTTCTTGCCGAGCTCCTCGGTGGCCGTGGAGTCGAACGGCAGGTGCGGGGCCTTCTTGAAGACGACGGCGATCTCCGTCACGCGCCGGCCGAGCCGCTTGCCGGTGCGCAGGTAGAACGGCACCCCGGCCCACCGACGAGTGTCGATGTCGACCCGGATGGCGGCGTAGGTCTCGGTGGTGGAGTTGGGGTTGAACCCTTCCTCCTCCAGGTAGCCGACGACTTTCTCGCCGCCCTGCCAGCCACCGGTGTACTGCCCACGAGCCGTGTGCTTGCCCAGGTCGCGCGGCAGCCTCAGCGCCGAGAGCACCTTGGTCTTCTCCGCCCGCAGGTCCTTGGCGTCGAAGGAGACCGGCTCCTCCATCGCCGTCAGCGCCAGCAGCTGCATCAGGTGGTTCTGGATGACGTCGCGGGCGGCGCCGATGCCGTCGTAGTACCCGGCGCGGCCGGCGATGCCGATGTCCTCGGCCATCGTGATCTGCACGTGGTCGACGTAGTTGCTGCTCCAGATCGGCTCGAACAGCTGGTTCGCGAACCGCAGCGCCAGCAGGTTCTGCACCGTCTCCTTGCCGAGGTAGTGGTCGATCCGGAAGATGTCGTCCGGCCGGAACGCCTGCGAGACGATGTCGTTCAGCTCGCGCGCGGACTGCAGGTCGTGGCCGAACGGCTTCTCGATCACCACCCGTCGCCAGGTGCCCTCCTTCGGCTGCGACAGCCCCGATCGGGCCAGCTGCTCGCAGACCAGGGGGAACGCGCTGGGCGGCACCGAGAGGTAGAACGCGTGGTTGCCGCCCGTGCCCCGCGTGACGTCCAGGTCCTCGACCGTCTCGCGCAGGTGGTCGAAGGCGACCGGGTCGTCGAACGTGCCCTGCACGAAGCGGATGCCCTCCGACAGCTGTCGCCAGGTGGCCTCCCGGAACGGGGTCCGGGCGTACTGCTTGACCGAGTCGTGCACGATCTGGGCGAAGTCCTGCGTCTCCCAGTCCCGCCGCGCGAAGCCGGTGAGGGCGAAACCCGGGGGGAGCAGGCCGCGGTTCGTCAGGTCGTACACGGCCGGCATCAGCTTCTTGCGGGCGAGGTCACCCGTCACGCCGAAGATCACCAGGCCCGACGGGCCCGCGATGCGCCGAAGCCGTCGGTCCCGCGGGTCGCGCAGGGGGTTGACGCCCTCAGCGATCTTGGCGGGGCTCACCGCACCGCCTCGCCGTCGCCGGCTGTGGGTTCACCTGCGGCCGCGTCGAGCCCCTGCTGCACGCTGCCGAGCAGCTCCGTCCAGGCTGTCACGAACTTCTGCACCCCTTCCGTCTCGAGGCGAGCGGTCACCTCGTCGATGGACACGCCGAGCTTCTCGAGGCGTTCGATCGTGGCGGCCGCATCCTGCAGGGCACCGGTCACGGTGTCCGGCTTGATGGCGCCGTGGTCGGACACCGCGTCGAGCGTCTTGCCCGGCATGGTGTTCACCACGTCCGGCGCGACGAGCTCCTCGACGTACATCGTGTCGCGGTAGGCGGGGTCCTTGACGCCCGTCGAGGCCCACAGCGGCCGCTGCGGGCGCGCCCCGGCCGCGGCCAGGGCCGCCCAGCGGGGGCCGGCGCTGACCTCCGTGAAGACTCCGTACGCCAGGCGCGCGTTGGCGATTCCGGCGAGGCCGCGCAGGGCTCCGGCCTCGCGGGTGCCGAGGGCGTCCAGCTGAGCGTCCACGGCGGTGTCGACGCGCGAGACGAAGAAGGAGGCCACCGACGCGATCGGCGCCAGGTCGAGGCCAGCGGACTTCGCCCGCTCCATCCCGGTCAGGAAGGCGTCCAGCACGGCCCGGTACCTGTCGAGGGAGAAGATCAGGGTCACGTTGACGCTGATCCCCTCGGACAGCGCCTGTGTGATGGCCGGCAGCCCCTCCGGGGTCGCCGGGATCTTGATGAACAGGTTCGGTCGCTCGATCTCCGACCACAGCGTGCGTGCCGAGGTGACGGTGCCCTCGGTGTCGTGCGCCAGTCGCGGGTCGACCTCGATCGACACGCGTCCGTCGACGCCTCCGGTCCGCTCGTAGGCGGGCCGGAGGACGTCGCACGCGTCCCGGACGTCGTCCGTGGTGATCCGCAGCACGGCCTCCTCCACGGCGGCCCCGTCCGCGGCGAGCTCGGCGAGCTGGCCGTCGTAGGCGTCGCCGTGCGAGAGGGCGCTGGCGAAGATCGAGGGGTTGCTCGTCACGCCGACCACGCCGCGGGCGGCGAGCTCGGCGAGCTCACCGCTGCGGAGCAGCTCCCTGGACAGGTCGTCGAGCCAGACGGCCACCCCCGCGTCTGCCAGCTGCTGCAGAGCCGGGTCCTCGTGAGAGTCGTTCGATGCCATGGTCGTTCCCCTTCCGGTGGTACGCGTCAGGCGGTGGCGCGCGAGCCTCGCCCCAGGATCACGCCGGCAGGTCTCCCGTGCCCTGCGCAGTGGGGGCGCTGGCGCTGGACGACGGTGCCCCGTCCCCGCGCGCCGCGGCCAGCGACTCGTGGGCGGCTGCCGCCACGGCCTCCGCCGTGATGCCGAACTCGCGGTACAGCGTCTCGTAGTCCGCCGAGGCGCCGTAGTGCTCGAGCGAGACGGCGCGGCCGGCGTCGCCGAGCAGCTTGTACCAGGACATCGCGATCCCGGCCTCGACGGACACGCGTGCGCGCACGCCGGACGGCACCACCGACTCGCGGTACTCCTCGTCCTGCTCGGCGAACCACTCGAGGCACGGCGCGGACACCACGCGCGTCGGCACCCCGTCCGCCTCGAGCTGCTCGCGCGCGGCCACGGCCAGCTGCACCTCGGACCCGGTCCCGATCAGGATCACGTCCGGCGTGCCGGTGGACGCGTCGATCAGGGTGTAGGCGCCGCGCGTCACCCCGTCGGTGGTCGCGAAGCCCTGCTCGCCGCGCGGGAACGTCGGCACGTTCTGCCGCGTGAGGATCAGGCCGACCGGGCCGTCGGTGCGCTCGAGGGTGGCCCGCCAGGCGGCGGCCGTCTCGTTGCCGTCGGCGGGCCGGACGACGGCCAGCCCCGGGATCGCGCGCAGCGCGGTCAGGTGCTCCACCGGCTGGTGCGTCGGGCCGTCCTCGCCGAGGCCGATCGAGTCGTGCGTCCAGACGTAGACCGTCGGGATGCCCATCAGGGACGCCAGCCGGACGGAGCCGCGCATGTAGTCCGAGAACTGCAGGAACGTGCCGCCGTAGGCGCGGGTCAGACCGTGCAGCACGATGCCGGACACGATGGCGCCCATCGCGTGCTCGCGGATGCCGAAGTGCAGCGTCCGGCCGTACTCGTCGCCGGCGAACTCCTTGGTGGAGCGCTTGGACGGGATGAAGCTCGGCTCGCCCTTCATCGTCGTGTTGTTGGAGCCGGCGAGGTCGGCGGAGCCGCCCCACAGCTCGGGCAGCACGGGGGCGAGTGCGGAGAGCACGTCGCCGGAGGCGGCGCGGGTGGCGACGGCCTTGCCGGCGGGGAATACGGGGAGGGCGTCGGTCCAGCCCTCGGGCAGCTCGTGAGCCGAGAGCCGGTCCAGCAACGCGGCCCGATCCGGGTTCGCAGCGCGCCAGGCGTCCAGCTTCTCCTGCCACCGGGCGCGCTCCGCCTTGGCCTTCTCGGCCAAGGAGCCACGGGTGTGCTCGAGCACGGCGGGGTCGACGTCGAAGCTCTTGTCCGGGTCGAACCCGAGCTCCTCCTTCAGCCCCCGGACGGAGTCGCCCCCGAGCTTGGAGCCGTGGGCGGCGTGCGAGTTGGTCTTGCCCGGCGTCGGCCAGGCGATCAGCGTGCGCAGCGCGATGAACGACGGCCGGTCGGTGACGGCCTTCGCCGCCTCGATCGCGGCGGCCAGGGCGTCGACGTCCTCGACGTAGCCGTCCGCGCCGCCGACGGTCCAGTCCACCAGCTGGGTGTGCCAGCCGTAGGCGGCGTACCGGGCCAGCACGTCCTCGTTGAACGCGATCTGGGTGTCGCCCTCGATGGAGATGTGGTTGTCGTCCCAGATGACGACGAGGTTGCCCAGGTCCTGCGTGCCGGCGATCGAGGACGCCTCGCCGCTGATGCCCTCCTCGAGGTCACCGTCGGACGCGATCACGTAGACCATGTGGTCGAACGGGCTGGTGCCGGGTGCGGCGTCGGGGTCGAGCAGGCCGCGCTCGCGGCGCGCCGCCATCGCGAAGCCGACGGAGGACGCGATGCCCTGACCGAGCGGCCCGGTGGTGATCTCCACGCCCTCGGTGTGCCGGAACTCGGGGTGGCCGGGCGTCTTGGAGCCCCATGTGCGCAGGGCCTCGATGTCGGACAGCTCGAGGCCGAAGCCGCCCAGGTAGAGCTGGATGTACTGCGTCAGGCTCGAGTGCCCGGCGGAGAGGATGAACCGGTCCCGACCGAGCCAGTGGGAGTCCGCCGGGTCGTGCCGCATCACGTCGTGGTAGAGCAGGTAGGCGGCGGGAGCCAGGCTGATCGCCGTCCCGGGGTGCCCGTTGCCGACCTTCTCGACCGCGTCCGCTGCGAGCACCCGCACGGTGTCGACAGCCTTCCGGTCGAGGTCGGTCCAGCCGACGGTGGCGGCCAGGGGAGCCTTCGCGTTCACCACACCTCATTCCCGCCCGGGCAGGGCCGGACGACGACGTCGAGCGGCCCGCGGAGACCCGCGTCGGGGACGTTCGGACCGGCAGGCACCCGGCGCGAGTCGCGCCGACGGATGCTGCGCCACGAGCCTATCGCCCACCTCTGAGCACCCGCTGGGCGGAAGCCATGCGTGGGACGGCACCTCGGAGGCGGCGGCACCTGGGACTCAGGTCCCAATCACGACGGGCGATGCGTAGCATGACAACGCCCCAGGACGACGAGCCGACGATCGGACAGCACCGCGTGCGACTGACCAGCCCAGCGGAACAGGCGGGTGCGCCCGCGACGTCCGGAGCGCCCCACCACCCGTCCGCGGGCGGTGCCGGCCTGCGGCGGCCGCCGTCGGGACCGGGGGCCGTCGGGGCCGTCGTGGGACCCGCAGGTCCGCACGGGCTGGTCGCCCTGCCGCCGGAGCCGGTGGGCTCGGGCCGCTGGGTGCGGCTGCGGCACCGCATCGGGCTCTACGTGGCGCTGACGAAGCCGCGCGTGATCGAGCTGCTGCTGGTCACCACCGTGCCGACGATGCTGCTGGCGCAGCGCGGGCTCCCGCCGCTGTGGCTGATCGCCGCCACGCTGGCGGGCGGTGCGGGCGGGGCCGGCGCCGCGAACGTCCTGAACTGCTACATCGACCGGGACATCGACCGGGTGATGAACCGGACCCGTCGGCGGGCGACGGCCACCGGGGTGGTCAGCCCACGGGCAGCGCTGACGTTCGGCCTGGTGCTCGCCGCCGCGTCGCTGACGTTCCTGTGGCTGGTGGTGAACCCGGCGTCGGCCGTGCTCACCGCCGCCGCGATCCTGATCTACGTCGTCGGGTACACGCTCCTGCTGAAGCGGCGTACCCCGCAGAACATCGTGTGGGGCGGCGCCGCCGGCTGCTTCCCGGTGCTCATCGGCTGGTCCGCGGTCACGGGCGGGGTGTCGTGGGCCGCGGCGCTGCTGTTCGGCGTCGTCTTCTTCTGGACGCCGCCGCACTACTGGCCGCTGTCGATGAAGTTCCGCCGGGACTACGCCGCCGCCGGCGTCCCGATGCTGCCCGTCGTGGCACCGGACCTGAAGGTCGCACGCCAGATGCTGGGCTACGCGGTCGCGATGGTGGCGTGCAGCCTGCTGCTCGGTCCGGTGGCGCACCTGACCTGGGTGTACACCGTGGTGGCGGCGGTGCTGGGCCTGTGGTTCGTCGGCTCGTGCCTGACGCTGCTGCGGGCGGCCCGCGATCCCGAGCACCACCGGATGCGCGCCATGCGGGTGTTCCACCACTCGATCACGTACCTGACCCTGCTGTCCGTCGCCGTCTCGGTCGACGTGTTCCTGCCGTTCTAGCGGTCAGCGCGCCGCCCCGATGAGCGAAGGTCCGCTGGCCGGGTCGCTCGACGCGTACCTCGCGCACCTGACGGTCGAGCGTGGCCTGTCCCGCAACACCCTCGCGGCGTACCGGCGGGACCTGAGCCGGTACCTCGCGTTCCTGACCGGACGCGGGCGCACGGGACCGGAGGACGTGACCGAACGCGACGTGGAGGACTACGTCCTGGCGGCGCGGACCGGCACCGACGGCGGCGCCGCCCTGTCTGCCGCATCGGCGGCGCGTGCCGTGGTCGCGGCCCGCGGCCTGCACCGCTTTTGGTTGCTCGAGGGGCTGGTTCCGGCGGATGTGGCGCGCGACGTCCGCCCACCGGCACAGCCGCGCCGCCTGCCCAAGGCGCTCTCGGTCGACGAGGTGGAGCGGCTGCTCGGCGCCGCGGGACTCGGCGACGGCCCCGCCGCGCTGCGGGACCGGGCGCTCCTGGAGCTGCTCTACGCCACCGGGGCACGCATCTCCGAGGCCGTCGGTGCGGACGTCGACGACCTCGAGCTGGACGTCGGTCGTGCCTGGATCCGGGTGCTCGGCAAGGGGTCCAAGGAGCGGGTCGTGCCCGTCGGGCGCTACGCGGCCGCGGCTCTCGATGCGTACCTGGTGCGGGGGAGGCCGGCGCTGGCCGCCGCGGGGCGCGGGACGCCCGCGATCTTCCTCAACACGCGAGGCAGCCGGCTGTCCCGGCAGAGCGCCTGGTCAGCGCTCCGGACGGCCGCGGAGCGCGCGGGGCTGCCCGCCTCGGCCCACGTGTCGCCACACACCCTGCGGCACTCCTTCGCCACCCACCTGCTGGCGGGCGGTGCCGACGTGCGCGTGGTCCAGGAGCTGCTGGGTCATGCCTCTGTGACGACCACGCAGATCTACACGCTGGTCACGCCGGAGACGCTGCGCGAGGTCTACGCGGCGAGCCATCCGCGTGCGCGCTGACCAGGTGCGCGGTGGCCGGTCTGTCGCAGGCTGCTGCGGCAGGGGCTCCGGTAGGTTGTCCGCGTGGTGAGCGCACGGTGAGCCAGACGACCGACACGCAACGAGATGCCGTCGGGCGTCCGCTGCCGGACTTCCCGGTCCCCACGACCTTGGCGTCGCACGGTCCGGCTCGCGTCATCGCGATGTGCAACCAGAAGGGTGGCGTCGGCAAGACGACCACCACGATCAACCTGGCCGCGGCGCTCGCCGAGTACGGCCGCACGGTGCTGGTGGTGGACTTCGACCCGCAGGGTGCGGCGTCCGTGGGGCTGGGCATCAGCCCGCACGAGCTGGACCACACCGTCTACAACCTGCTGATGGACCGCGGTGTCGGCTACGAGGACATCCTGCGGACCACGTCGGTCCCCGGCCTCGACCTGCTCCCCGCGAACATCGACCTGTCCGCCGCCGAGGTGCAGCTGGTCGGCGAGGTGGCCCGTGAGTCGGCGCTGGCCCGCGCGCTGCGTCCGGCGCTCGACGCGTACGACGTGATCCTGGTCGACTGCCAGCCGTCCCTCGGCCTGCTCACGGTGAACGCCCTGACCGCCGCGCACGGCGTGCTGATCCCGCTCGAGTGCGAGTTCTTCGCGCTGCGCGGTGTCGCGCTGCTGGTGGAGACGATCGAGAAGGTGCGCGACCGGCTCAACCCGCGCCTGCAGGTGGACGGCATCCTCGCGACGATGTACGACTCGCGGACGCTGCACGCCCGTGAGGTCGTGGCGCGCGTGCACGAGGCGTTCGGCGACACCCTGCTGCAGACCGTGATCGGTCGCACCGTCAAGTTCCCGGACGCGACCGTCGCGGCCGAGCCGATCACCACGTACGCCCCGACCCACTCCGGTGCGGCGGCCTACCGACAGCTGGCGCGCGAGCTCGTCGCCCGTGGCGACGCCGCCTGAGGGCGCAGCCGCTCCGACGCAGCCCGTCGGCGATCTCGGCGCGCCCATGGTCGACGGACCGGTGGTCCCGGCCGGCCGCGGCGCGTTCGAGGTGCACCTCGACGTCTTCTCCGGCCCGTTCGACCTGCTCCTCGGCCTGATCGCGAAGCACCGGCTCGACATCACCGAGGTGGCGCTCGCGCAGGTGACCGACGAGTTCATCGCGCACATCCGCGAGGCGGGGCGCGACTGGGACCTGGGCCAGGCGTCGGAGTTCCTCGTCGTCGCCGCGACCCTCCTGGACCTCAAGGCCGCCCGGCTGCTGCCGACGGGTGAGGTCGAGGACGCGGAGGACCTCGAGCTGCTCGAGGCGCGCGACCTGCTGTTCGCGCGTCTGCTGCAGTACCGCGCGTACAAGGAGGTGGCGGCCGACATCGGCCAGCGGCTGCTGACCGAGGGGCGGAGGTTCCCACGGGCCGTCCAGCTGGAGCCGCACCTGGCGGCGCTGCTGCCGGAGCTCGTGTGGCAGCTGGGCGCCGAGCAGCTCGCCGCCCTGGCAGCCAAGGCGCAGGCCCCGCGTGCGGTCCCCCAGGTGGACCTCTCGCACCTGCACGCCCCGCCGGTCAGCGTGCGGGAGCAGGCCGCGGTGCTGGTGGACCGGCTGCGGCGGCACAGCACGGCGACGTTCCGCTCGCTGGTGCAGGACGCGGAGTCGACGCTCGTCGTCGTCGCGCGGTTCCTCGGGTTGCTGGAGCTGTTCCGCGAGTCGGCCGTCGCCTTCGAGCAGGTGGTCCCGCTGGGCGAGCTGACGGTGCGGTGGACCGGCGCCGACGAGGGCGAGATCGCGGTGGCCGGCGACTTCGACCAGCTCGAGGTGGACGACGGACCGGAGCAGGGCTCGGCGGAGGAGGGCACGGCATGAACGAGGACCACCTCGACGGTGCGGAGGCGGACGACGACATCGAGCGCAGGACGCTGGGTGCCAAGGCCGACCGGCCCGTCCTCGACGGCGTCGACCCGTCCGGCTCCTCCTCGAGCGCCCAGCAGCCGGCGGCGGACGAGCTCGCCTTCGACGTCGACCAGC
>NCKG01000316.1:0-1784 GCA_002279095.1 Cellulomonas sp. 14-74-6 | reverse complement strand
ACGTCGTCCACCGACTCGCCGATCACCGGCACGCGCGAGAATCCCGACCGCATCAGGAGCGCGAGGGCCTTGCGCACCGGCGTGTCCTCGCGGGTCACCACCATGTCCGTGCGCGGCACCATCACCTCGCGCGTCAGCGTGTCCCCCAGCTGCAGGACGGACCGGAACATCGCCCGCTCCGTGTCCTCGATCACCTCGGACTCCGCCACGCGCTGCACCATGTCCCGCAGCTCGTTCTCGTCCTCCTCGACCGTGGTCCGGCCTGCCGCCGCCGCCCGGCCGAGACCGCCGAACGCCGCCGTGACCGCGGACAGCAGCCCGGCGAGCGCCGTCAGGGTGGCGACGGGCCGGCGCCGGCCGACGGTGCGCGGGCTGACGCGCACCAGCACGAGCGCCATCACCACGCACACGCCGAACGACGTCAGCAGCACCGCCCACCACGGCCGCACCAGCTCGGTGACCTGCGCCCGCGTCACGCGCATCACCGCGACCTCGCCGGCGGACAGCAGCGCGGCGAGAGCGATGCCGAGCACCACCAGCGCGCCCAGCAGCACCAGCGGTGCTCCGGTCATCGGCCGGCCAGGAACGTGAGCAGCAGACGTCGCTGGAGCGCGAACATCTCCTTCTCCTCCTCCGGCTCCGCGTGGTCGTAGCCCAGCAGGTGCAGGATCCCGTGGGTCTCCAGCAGCAGCAGCTCCTCGATCGTCGAGTGGCCCGCGGCCCGCGCCTGGTCCGCGGCGACCTGCGGGCACAGCACCACGTCGCCGAGCAGCCCCGCGGGCGTCGGCTCGGAATCGGTCCCGGGCCGCAGCTCGTCCATCGGGAACGACAGCACGTCGGTCGGGCCCGGCTCGTCCATCCAGCGCACGTGCAGGTCCGCCATCACGTCGGTGTCCACCAGCAGCACGGACAGGTCGGTCTGCGGGTGGACGTGCATCTCGTCGAGCACGTGACGTGCCAGCGCGGCGAACTCGGCCTCGTCGACCTCGACGCCCGACTCGTTGTTGACCTCGATGCTCATGCGGAGTCCCAACGGGCGTAGGCGTCGATGATGTCCCCCACCAGGCGGTGACGGACCACGTCGGAGGACGTGAGGCGGCAGAACTCGACGTCCGGCACGCCCTGCAGCACCTGCTCGGCCTGCCGCAGGCCGGAGGTGGCGGCGGAGGGCAGGTCGACCTGCGTGACGTCGCCGGTCACCACGACCTTCGAGCCGAAGCCCAGTCGGGTGAGGAACATCTTCATCTGCTCCGAGGAGGTGTTCTGCGCCTCGTCTAGGATGACGAAGGCGTCGTTCAAGGTGCGGCCACGCATGTACGCCAGGGGTGCCACCTCGATGGTGCCGGCGTCCAGCAGCCGGGGGATCGAGTCCGGGTCCACCATGTCGTGCAGCGCGTCGTAGAGCGGGCGCAGGTACGGGTCGATCTTCTCGGCCAGCGTCCCGGGAAGGAAGCCCAGCCGCTCCCCCGCCTCCACCGCAGGCGGACAAAGCACCAACAGCAGGAAGGGAAAGTAAAGATTTCTGAATGAATCGACGACGGGAAGGCAACATTTTCAATCTCCCAAAAAAACCGAATACGGATCAAAATCCTCGCTTCAGAAACACTTCAACACACCGATCAGGGGGCATTGTCAGAGCGCTCAGATGCACCAGAGCCGTGCAGGATGGCAGGACGGGTCAAACGCATGCCAAGAAGAAAATCTTTGGCTGGCGCTTCCCAGTAGTGATAAATAGCTAGAGAAATCAGATTCAGAGCCCCCACTAAAGTCGGTGCAAGCAGCAC
>NCKG01000036.1:0-11361 GCA_002279095.1 Cellulomonas sp. 14-74-6 | reverse complement strand
GCCACGTCTATCGCCGCCTCGGCACCCGGACCATCACGCTCACCACCACGTGGACGGGCCGGTACCGCGTCGTCGGCACGACCGTCTGGCACGACGTCGCCGGAACGGCCACCACCACCGCGACCAGCGCCCCCTTCGAGGTCCAGGAGCTACGCGCCCACCTCGTCGCCGGCACCTGCACCGAGCACTCGGACGACCCGGGCTGCATCTGAGTCGGGTTGACCGCTCAGCGGGCACGCCGCCCACCGCTTCTCGAGCGATGCGAGACTGCCAGCCGTGGCCACCGCGACTGTGACCGACGCCCTCGTCGCCGGGCTCCGCTCGGCGGTGCGCGGCGAGGTCGACGACTCTACCCGCCGTCGCGCGGAGTTCTCCACCGACGCCTCGAACTACCGCGTCGTGCCGCGCGTCGTCGTCTTCCCGCACGACGAGGACGACGCCCTCGCCGCTCTGACCGTCGCCCGCGAGCTCGGGATCCCGGTGACGTCCCGCGGCGCCGGCACGTCGGTGGCGGGCAACGCGATCGGCCCCGGCGTGGTCCTCGACTGGTCCCGGCGCGTCAACCGCGTGCTCGAGCTGGACCCGCAGGCGCGCACCGCACGCATCCAGCCGGGCACCGTCATGGCGACGCTGCAGCGCGAGGCGGCGCCGCACGGTCTGCGGTTCGGCCCCGACCCCTCGACGTGGACCCGCGCGACCCTCGGCGGGATGATCGGCAACAACGCCTGCGGTCCGCATGCCGTCGCGTACGGGCGGACCAGCGACAACGTCGTCAGCCTGGACGTGGTGGACGGCGCGGGTCGGCGGTTCACGGCCGGTGCGGGCGCCGGCGCGCTCGACGCGGTGCCCGGCCTCGACCAGCTGGTCCGCGCCCACCTGTCGACCATCCGCACCGAGCTCGGCCGCTTCGGTCGGCAGGTGTCCGGCTACTCGCTCGAGCACCTGCTGCCGGAGCGCGGCACCGACCTGGCCAAGGCGCTGGTCGGCACCGAGGGGACGGTGGTGACGGTGCTCGGCGCGACCGTCCGCCTCGTCCCGATGGCCGCGGCACCGGTGCTCGTCGTCCTCGGCTACCCCGACATGGCCGTGGCGGCCGACGACGTCCCGGCGCTGCTGGCGCACGCGCCGCTGGCGATCGAGGGCATGGATGCCCGGCTGGTGGACGTGGTCCGGCGTGTCCGCGGCGCCGCCGCCGTACCGGACCTGCCGGCGGGCGGCGGCTGGCTGTTCGTCGAGGTGGGCGGCGAGACGCTCGACGAGGCGCTGTCGACTGCTCGCGCGCTGGTGGCCGATGCCGCCACCGACGCCGTCGGCCTGTTCCCCCCCGGGCCCGAGGCGACGGCCATGTGGCGGATCCGCGCCGACGGCGCCGGTCTGGGTGGTCGCACCGCGTCCGGCGCGCAGGCGTGGCCCGGCTTCGAGGACTCCGCGGTCCCGCCCGAGCACCTCGGCACGTACCTGCGCGAGCTGTCCGCGCTGATGCAGCGGCACGACGTGGACGGGATGGCCTACGGCCACTTCGGCGACGGCTGCGTGCACCTGCGTCTGGACATGCCCCTGGAGGAGTCGGGAGCCCCGCTGCGCTCCTTCATGGAGGACGCCGCCGCGCTGGTGGCGTCGCACGGCGGGTCCCTCTCCGGCGAGCACGGCGACGGTCGAGCCCGATCCGAGCTGCTGCCGGTGATGTACTCGCCGGACGCGATCGGGCTGTTCGAGCAGTTCAAGGCGCTGCTCGACCCGGACGACCTGCTCAACCCCGGCGTGCTGGTCCGCCCGCGCCCCCTCGACGCCGACCTGCGCCGTCCGGCCGCGCATCGCCTCGGGGCGGTCGGATTCTCCTTCGCGCACGACGACGGCGACCTGACCACGGCCGTCCACCGGTGCGTCAGCGTCGGCAAGTGCCGGGCGGACAACACGGCGGCCGGCGACTTCATGTGCCCCAGCTACCTGGCGACGCACGACGAGAAGGACTCCACCCGGGGCCGCGCGCGCGTGCTGCAGGAGCTGGCCAACGGCCGGCTCGTCTCGCGTGGCTGGTCGGCACCGGAGGTCCGCGAGTCCCTCGACCTGTGCCTGGCGTGCAAGGCGTGCTCGTCCGACTGCCCGGCCGGCGTCGACATGGCTCAGTACAAGTCCGAGGTGCTGCACCGGGCCTACCGGCACAAGCTGCGCCCGGTGTCGCACTACGCGCTCGGCTGGCTGCCCCGCTGGACCCGGCTGGTCACCTCTGTCCCGGGGGTGTCGTCCCTGGTCAACGGGGTGCTGCGCATCCGGCCGATCGCCCGCACCGTCTTGCGTGCGGGCGGCATGGACCCGCGCCGGCAGATGGTGACCTTCGCCGACCGGCCGTTCCGCGCGTGGGCCCGTGCCGAGGGGCGCGACCAGGTGGTGGTCGCCGGCACCCCGCCGCCGGCCGAGCGGGCCGAGCGCCGCCCACCCGTGCTGCTCTGGACCGACTCGTTCAGCGACTCGCTCGCCCCCGACGTCCCGCGTGCCGCCGTAGCGGTGCTGCGCGCCGCCGGTTATGAGGTGATCGTCCCGGACCACGACGCGTGCTGCGGCCTGACCTGGATCACCACCGGCCAGCTCGACGGTGCCAAGGACCGCCTGCGTCACCTGCTCGGTGTGCTGGGCCCGTTCGCCGTCAACGGCATCCCGATCGTCGGCCTCGAGCCGAGCTGCACCGCCGTGCTGCGCTCCGACCTGAAGGACCTGCTTCCCGACGACCCGCGCGCCGCCGCCGTCGCGCGCGCCACCCACACGCTGGCCGAGCTGCTCATGGCCCCGGCGCCCATGGGCCCGGGCGACCGCTGGTCGGTCCCGGACCTCTCGGACGTCACCGCCGTCGTGCAGCCGCACTGCCACCACCACGCGGTGATGACCTGGACGCCCGACCGTGCCCTGCTGCGCGCCGCCGGTGCCCAGTTCTCCGAGCTGGCGGGCTGCTGCGGCCTGGCGGGCAACTTCGGCATGGAGGCGGGCCACTACGAGGTCTCCGTCGCCGTGGCCGAGCACGCCCTGCTGCCCGCGCTGCGCGCCGCCGCTCCCGGCGACGTCTTCCTGGCCGACGGATTCTCCTGCCGCACCCAGGCCGACCACCTCGCCGGTGTCCAGGGCGTGCACCTCGCCCAGCTCCTCGCGTCCCACCTCCCCACGAGGGCCCACGCCGACGCCTGACCCACCACCCCGCGGAGCCCCGAGCCCGGAGCCCGGCGCCGCGCGGCCGCTGGCGGCCGGCGTGGTCGGCCGGCGTGCGGGGGGGGCGGCGTGCGGCGGCGGCCGTCCTCCACAGGGCGACGGGGTCGACGTCGCACTCCCCTCGGTGCCGTCGCGGTTCACCGGGGGTCAGGTCCACGGTCGGCACGTCGCCCGGTCGTCGGCGGTCCCGGGCGAGGAGCGCCTCGGCCACCATCCACTCCGCTGGTGGGTGGACGGCCGGGGGTCTGCGGGGGAGGGTGGGCACATGCTCGTCGCCTTCTCCGTCTCCCCGATGGACACCGGGGACTCCGTGTCGCACGCCGTGTCCGAGGCCGTCCGGGTGGTCCGCGAGTCGGGGCTGCCCAACCGGACCGACTCGATGTTCACCACCGTCGAGGGGGAGTGGGACGAGGTGATGGACGTGGTGAAGCGCGCGACGGAGGCTGCCGGGCGCGGGGCCGGCCGGGTGGCGCTGGTGCTGAAGGCCGACATCCGGCCGGGGCACAGCGGCGAGATCGACGGAAAGGTCGCACGCGTCGAGCGGCTGCTCGGCGAGGGCGGTGCCGCGGGCTGACACGAGGCGGAGCGGCTGCTCGGTGAGGGGGACACCGCGGGCTGAAACGGGACGGCTCCGTCGGTCGAGATTCGCTCGGACGGAGCAGCGTCGCGCCTCGGTCGGGGCAGGGTGCTGTGGGATCCTTGGCCGACGCCGTGGTGGACGGTGAGAAGGGCCCCGGGGCGATGCCGATCTTCGAGATGGACGACGGGCGCGCGCGCCTGCTGCAGCCGATGCAGCCACTGGCGTCCTCGTTCGTCGCCGAGCTGCGCGGGCTGCTCAACGAGCACCTGCCGGTCGTCGTCGGCGAACCGCTGTTCCGCGTGCGGTCCCGGGCGGTGCTGCCCGAGCACGCCGACGGGCCCGAGCTCCTGGCGCTGGACGCGGCCGGCAACCCCGTGCTGGTCGAGGCGATGCAGGTGGTCGACGACGACGCCCTGGTCACGCTGCTCCGGCACGCGGGCACCGCCGCACGGCTGACCGCCGGCGACCTCGCCCGCGCCTACCACGCCGACCCCACCCGGTTCACCGTCGACTATGCGGGCTTCCGCGAGCAGGTGTCGTTCCACCCCTCCACGACCGACCGCCCGCACGTGCGCGTGGTGCTCTTGTGCGCCGAGGTCGCCGCCGAGACGGCCGACGCTCTCGGCGCGCTGCGAGCGGCGGACACCCGGATCACCGTGCTGCAGGTCGGTGTGATGCGCGGCTCCGACGACCGCCGCCTGCTCGACGTGTCCCCGCTGGCGGTGCACGAGCGGGAGCGCCGGCCCGTCGAGCCGACGGCGCTGCGCCTGGTCCGTGCAGCGGCAGTCGGGGTGCCGGACGAGCGGCTCGGCGGCGGGGGCGAGTGGTCGGTGCTCGTCCGGGAGGAGCGGGTGTCGACCGCACCGATCCCCACCCCGCACGAGACGCCGTTGCCGGCCCCGACAGCGCCGCCGGCCGAGACGGCGCCGCCGGCCGAGACGGCGCTGCCGACGGCGCAGGTGGTGCCGGCGCGCGTGAGGTCGCACCGGGCCCCGGCGGACCCCACCAGCATCGACCTGTCGTTCCCCACCGATCCGGCGCTGCCGTACGCTCCCGCTCCCGCTCCGGCTCCGTCGGCCGATGTGACGACGTCGTCCCCTGCCGGTCTCGCCACCGCAGGCGGCGCACCCGCCGGCCGCGAACGGCCCGCACCGCCGACGTACGCGCCGGTGGAACCACCGGCACCGCGCCTCGAGGCGCCGCCGGAGTTCCTGCCGGCGGCCGGCGGTGCACGGCCGTCCGTCGCGGCGTCGGCGCCGCGCAGCCCGGAGCTCCCCGACCGGCAGTGGCCCGTGCCCGAGCTGACCAGCCTGGCCAAGCGCCGGCAGGCGGTGACGCTGCTGGTGTGGGTGCGTGAGCGGCGCGGGCAGCGGTTCGAGGCGATGCTGCGCGCCGACGGGTTGATCCAGCTGCCCGACGGGTCCGTGTTCGCCGATCCGGACGCCGCGGCAGCCCGCGCTGCCGGGGTGGACGGGCTGGTGGACGGGTGGCGTGCCTGGCACCTCGGCGTCGGGGGCCCCACGCTGGCCGACGCCGCCGGTCGCTGAGGTCGCCGATCGCTGAGGTCGCCGATCGCTGAGGTCGCCCGTCAGGACCAGCCGTAGGCCGCGAGCCAGCGGTCGATCTCGGCGTAGAACCGCGCTCGGACCGGTGGTGCGGAGAGCGTGAGGTCGTGCAGCCCGTCGGGGATGCGGACGACGGTCACCACCGGACCGAGCTGTACGGCACGGCGCGCGACCAGTTCGACGTCCAGCACGACGTCCGACCGGCGCATGTCCTCGCTCCAGCGCGGGCTGATCACCGTCCGGGCCGAGGCGAGCGTGAGGATCGGGGCGGGGATGTGCAGCCCGCGGGCGACGGCGGCGTGGCCGACGATGATCGCGTTCAGCCAGCCGGCACGGACGGGGAACGACGGGACCGGCCGCCAGGTGTCGTCGTACTCCCACTCGCCGTCGGGAGCCCGCAGCGTCCGGGCGTAGTAGCCGGGGTCGATGCTCGGCAGGGGCGTCTTGGGCTGGTACCGCGCGAGGCGGCCGATCGCGGGTGCCGAGATGTGCCGCACCACCGACGAGCCCTGCAGCTCGAGCCACGGGCTGTTCAGCACCAGGCCGGCCAGCGCATCGGGATGCCGCTCGGCCCACAGCGCGGCGATCAGCCCGCCCGTCGAGTGCCCCATCACCATGATCCGGGCGACGTCTCCGTGCTCGGCGCGCAGCAGGGCGAGAGCCGTCTCGAGGTCCTCGTCGTACACCCGCAGGTCGTCGACGTAGCCGGGCGTCTGGTGCGCACGCAGCGAGCGGCCGTACTTGCGCAGGTCGAGGGCGTAGAACGCGCCGCCGGTCGCGTGCCAGAACCGCGCGAGCTCCGTCTGGAAGAAGTAGTCCGACCAGCCGTGCAGGTAGAGCACCACGCGGGAGGGCCGCACCGGCTCCTCGGTCGGCGGCGCGTAGCGGACCAGGGTGGCGACCACCTCGCCCTCGTCGTCCGGCGCCAGGTGCAGCGTGCGCGCCTCGAACCCGTCGCCCAGGACGTCGGGGAGCCAGCGGCTCACGGGGTCACGACGATCTTGCCGAACTGACCCCCGCCCGCCAGCCGTGCGAGCGCGTCCGCCGCCTGGGTCAGCGGGTACGTGCGGTCGATCACCGGGCGGACGCCGGTTCGGACGCAGAACGCCGCGAGGCGGCCCAGCTCGTCACGCGACCCCATGGTGGCGCCGACCACGGAGATCTCCTGGAAGAACAGCCGGTTGATGTCCATCCGCGCCGGCTCACCGGTGGTGGCCCCGACGACCACCACCGTGCCGCCCGGCTTGACCGACCGCATCGTGTGCGCCCACGTCGCCGCGCCGACCGTCTCGAGCACGAGGTCCACCCGACCGATCCGCGCGCCCGTCTCCACCGCCTCGGCGGCACCCAGCTGCAGCGCGCGCTCGCGCTTGCCGGCGTCCCGGCTGGTCACCACCATCTCGAGCCCGGCGGCGGCGCCGATCAGCGCGGCGGCCGTCGCCACCCCGCCGCCCGCGCCCTGCACCAGCACCCGCTGCCCGGGCGTGGCTCCGCCGCTGCGGAACAGCGCCCGGTACGCCGTCAGGTAGGCGGTCGGCAGGCAGGCGGAGTGCTCCCAGGACAGGTCGGCCGGCTTGTCCACGAGGTTGGCCGTCGGGACGAGGAGCTGCTCGGCCAGCGTGCCGGGGTACCGCTCGGACAGCAGGCTGCGCGGCTCGTCGGCCGCCACCGCCTGGCCGGTGGGGGCGTTCGGCCCGCCGATCACGCCGTGCACGATCACCTCGCGCCCGTCGGGGGTGGTCCCGGCGGCGTCGGTGCCGAGGATCATCGGCAGCCGCTCGGCCGGGAGTCCCACGCCGCGCAGCGACCACAGGTCGTGGTGGTTGAGCGTCGCCGCCCTGACGGTCACCACGGTCCAGCCGTCCCTCGGCTGCGGATCGGGACGCTCCCCGACCTCGAGGGCGGTCAGCGGGTCGTCGGCGTCGGACCGGGCGGCGTACGCGGCGAGCATGGGTGTCACCGTATCGGCGGCCGCGAGGCGCCCACGGGCCCGGGGTGCGTCGGGCCCGGGCAGGACGTCAGAGCAGCGGCAGCATCCGGCCGAGGTCGGGCACCGCGTCGGACGCGAAGCGGGGGCGCAGCGCGCGGGTGAGCGTGTCGACGTCGTACGGGACCCGCCCGGCCGCCAGCCGGAGCCAGGTCCGGGCGTCGGCCACCTCCAGGTCCCACCCGCCGCGCGCGACGACGATGGACAGCAGCTCCTCCGCCACCAGGTTGAGGGCGACGGGGTCGACGGGATCCGGTGCCGCGTCGGAGCCACGCGCACGGCGTACCGAGCGGAGCAGGTCGTCGGCGTGGACCACCAGCTCGAGGACGCGCGAGACCAGCATCGTGCTGAGCAGGACGGGTGCACGGCGGCCCTGCACGACGACGTCGTTCGGACCGAGCGCCTCGGCCTCGTTCAGCGCCGCTGCCGCCCGCGCGTCCGCCCACACCAGCGGTGCGTCCTCGATCTGCCGGGCGATGATGCGGGCCGTCTCGGCGACCTCCTCCGCACGGTCGGGGTAGCTGCCGAGGTACTCCGCGAAGGTGGCCGGGGCGGTGCCCGGGTTCGCGGGGACGCAGATGGCCAGGGCGTCCATCGCGCGCGCCAGGTGGGCGACGAGCTCGGCCACCGTCCAGCCCGGCAGCACGGACGGCTCACCGCGGACGTCGTCGCCCACGGCGTCGCCGACCCAGGTACGGACCCGGCGCCACTGCCGGGCCAACGTCTCGGTGAGCAGGGCGATCTCGGTGGCGGGCAGCGGCATCCCCCCATGCTGCATTCGGTGTGCCGCTCCCGCCCGGCAGGTCCGCCGGCTGGGCACGTGTCCAGGACGGCTCGGATCGGCCGAGCGCGGCCGTCACGCCCACGGCATAAGGGCTTGCAGCCGTGTCGGTGGGGTGTGGAACGCTGGCGGCGAGCGTGAACGGGGGTCTCGCTGAGGTCCCCCGTCGTCCGCGGACACCTCAACCAGCCCACCGTTCCAGTGGAGACACCCGTGCTCGCACGACTGCTGTGGCGCTACCTGCGCCCGTACCGACCGCTGCTCGCGGGCGTGCTGGTGTTCCAGCTGGCGTCCGCACTGGCGATGCTCCACCTGCCCAGCCTCAACGCCGACGTGATCGACAAGGGCGTGGCCGCGGGCGACCCCGGCTACATCTGGCGCACCGGCGGCCTCATGCTGGCCGTGTCGCTGGGCCAGATCCTCGCCGCGATCATCGCGACGTACCTCGCGGCACGGGCGTCGATGCAGCTGGGGCGCGACATCCGCGACGAGGTGTACAACCAGGTCAGCGGCTTCTCCGAGCGCGAGATCTCGCAGTTCGGCGCCGGCTCGCTGATCACCCGCAACACCAACGACGTGCAGCAGGTGCAGATGCTGGCGATGCTCGGCTCGACGATGCTGGTCAGCGCCCCGCTGCTGGCGATCGGCGGGATCGTGATGGCCCTGCGGCAGGACGTGGGGCTGTCGTGGATCATCGCGGTCGCCGTGCCCGCGCTGCTGATCATCGCCGGGCTGGTGATCAGCCGGATGGTGCCGCTGTTCCGCTCCTACCAGCTCAAGCTCGACGCGGTGAACCGGATCATGCGTGAGCAGCTGACCGGCGTACGGGTGGTCCGGGCGTTCGTCCGGGAGACGATCGAGGCGGAGCGGTTCAGGCTGGCGAACACCGACATCATGGTCGTCGGCCGCAAGATCGGCTCCCTGTTCGTCGCGCTGTTCCCGCTGGTGATGCTCGTCCTGAACGTCACCGTCATCGGCGTCATCTGGTTCGGCGGCATCAAGGTGAACGAGGGGCAGGTGCAGATCGGCACGCTGCTGGCGTTCATGCAGTACGTCGGTCAGATCCTCATGGGCGTCCTGATGGCGTCGTTCATGACGGTGATGCTCCCGCGCGCGGCGGTCTCGGCCGAGCGGATCAGCGAGGTGCTGGCCAGCCGCTCGACGCTGACGGAGGCGGCCGAGCCGGTGCACCAGCTGCCCACCCCGGGCGAGGTGACGTTCTCCGACGTGACGTTCTCCTACCCCGAGGCGGAGCACGCGGTGCTGTCCGGCATCTCGTTCACCGCCCGGCCCGGCCAGCCGGTCGCGCTGATCGGCTCGACCGGTGCCGGCAAGACGACGCTGGTGTCGCTGATCCCGCGGCTGTTCGACGCGACGGGCGGCACCGTGCGGGTCGGCGGCGTCGACGTCCGGGACGCGGACATGGAGGCGCTCTGGTCGCAGATCGGCCTGGTGCCGCAGCGACCCTTCCTGTTCGCGGGAACCGTGGCGTCGAACCTGCGGCTGGGTCGGGACGACGCGACCGACGCGGACCTGTGGAAGGCCCTGGAGATCGCGCAGGCGAGCGACTTCGTCGCCCAGATGGACGGCGGCCTCGACGCCCGCATCGCGCAGGGCGGCACCAACGTGTCCGGCGGTCAGAGGCAGCGGCTCGCCATCGCCCGTGCGATCGTGCGGCGACCGGCCGTGCTGATCTTCGACGACTCGTTCTCGGCGCTGGACCTCGCCACCGACGCCCGCCTGCGGCAGGCGCTGTGGCGCGAGCTGCCTGAGGTCACCAAGATCGTCGTCGCCCAGCGCGTCTCCACGGTGACGGACTCCGACTCGATCCTCGTGCTCGAGGACGGGCACATCGCCGGTGCGGGCACCCACAGCGAGCTGCTCGCCACCAACCAGACCTACCGCGAGATCGCGGAGTCCCAGCTCGCTGTGGGGGCCGGCGCATGAGCAACCAGACGTTGACCGAGGACGAGAAGCTCGAGATCGAGCTCGGTGAGCAGGCCCGGCTCGCGTCCGACACGTTCGGTGCTGCCGTCGCGCCGGGCAAGGCGGACCACTTCAAGGAGTCGTTCACCCGCATGCTGGGGCTGCTGGCCCCGTACAAGCTCGCGCTGGTCGCCGTCACGCTCATGGGCGCGGCCGGTGTGGTGCTGACGGTGCTCGCACCGCGGGTGCTCGGCCGGGCGACGGACGTGGTGTTCACCGGCTTCGTGTCCCGACTGCTGCCCCCCGGGATGACGCAGGCCCAGGCGGTGGCCGGTCTGCAGGCGCAGGGCCAGGACCGGTTGGCCGCGATGGTGGCGGCGATGGACCACCTGGTGCCGGGTGCCGGCGTGGACTTCGACCGGCTCGGTCGGCTGCTGCTGACGGTGCTGGCGCTGTACCTGGCGGGCGCGCTGCTGACCTGGGGCCAGGGCTTCGTCATCAACGTGGTGATGGTCCGGGCGATGTGGCGGCTGCGCGAGCAGGTCGAGGAGAAGATCAACCGGTTGCCGCTGGCGTACTTCGACCGCGTGCAGCGCGGCGAGCTGATCTCCCGCGTCACCAACGACATCGACAACATCACGCAGACCATGCAGCAGTCGCTGTCCGGTGCGCTGACCTCGGTGCTGACCGTGATCGGCGTGCTGGTCATGATGTTCTCGATCAGCTGGAAGCTGGCGCTGGTCGCCCTGGTGTCCCTGCCGTTGATGGGCGTGATCTTCGGGATCATCGGGCCGCGCTCGCAGAAGGCGTTCGGCATCCAGTGGCGCAAGGTCGGCCGGCTGAACGCGCGAGTCGAGGAGTCGTTCTCCGGCCACGCACTGGTCAAGGTGTTCGGCCGCCGCGCCGAGTTCCAGCAGCGGTTCCGTGCCGAGAACGAGGAGCTGTACCAGGCCTCGTTCAGCGCGCAGTTCCTGTCGGGGATCATCTGGCCGGGGATGTCCTTCGTCGGCAACCTGACGTACGTCGGCATCGCGGTGCTCGGCGGGCTGATGGTGGCCAACGGGTCGATGCGCCTGGGCAGCGTGCAGGCGTTCATCCAGTACGCGCAGATGTTCAGCCAGCCGCTGTCCCAGCTGGGCGGAATGGCCGCGGTGGTGCAGTCCGGCACCGCCTCCGCCGAGCGCGTGTTCCAGCTGCTCGACGAGGACGAGCAGACTCCCGACACCGTCCCCGCACCGGCACCGGCCGACGGTGACGGCACCATCGAGTTCGAGCACGTGCACTTCTCCTACAGCCCCGACCAGCCGCTGATCGAGGACCTGTC
>NCKG01000315.1:0-1789 GCA_002279095.1 Cellulomonas sp. 14-74-6 | reverse complement strand
CGGTGGTCGACGTGCAGTCGACCGTGCCCGTGGTGGCCATCGACCCCCACGAGGGCCCGACGGGCCTGCCGACGGTCGACTCGGACAACCTGGCCGGCGCCGTGCGCGCCACCGAGCACCTGCTCGAGCTGGGTCACCGCCGGATCGGCCTGGTTGCCGGCCGTCCGGACCTCGAGTCCTCCCGCCTGCGCGAGGAGGGCTACCGGCAGGCGCTCGCCGCCGCCGGCATCGCCGTGGACCCGGCGCTGGTCCGGGTCGGCGACTACCGCAAACCGACGTCCCGGGGACCCGCCACCGAGCTGTTGACGATGCCGGACCGGCCCACCGCCGTGTTCGCCGCCAACGACCTGTCCGCCATCAGCACCATCGAGGTGGCCCGGGAGCTCGGTCTGAGCGTGCCGGAGGACCTGTCGGTGATCGGGTTCGACGACATCCCGGAGTCGCGCACCACGACGCCGCCGCTGAGCACCGTGCGGCAGCCGATCCAGCAGATGGGCGCCACCGCGATCGAGCTGCTGATCGCCCTGCTCGACGGCACGCCGGTGGACTCCACGCACGTGCGGCTGCCCACCACGCTGGTGCGCCGCGCCTCCACGGCGCCGGTGCCGTCCCCCGTCGTCCCGGCCACGGTCCCCGCGACCGCACCCGCGCCGTCCGCCGCCGAGGTCGCCGCCCTCAGCTGACCCGCCCGTCGGCACAGCGTCGCGCCCCTCCGGGTGCCGCCCGCCAGACCCTCGTCCCACCGCGCAAAGGAGCGTCCGTGCACGACGTCGTCGTCCCCCGTCCCCCCGAGCTGGTCCACCGCACGGCCCGGACCGTCGTCACGGCCATCGGGCCGGACGGTCGCCCGCTGGCGGACGCCGACGTGGTGGTCGCCCAGCAGCGGCACGCCTTCGGCTTCGGCAACATCGGGTTCGACCTGATCCCGCTGGCCAACGACGAGGTGGAGGCCGGCGGCTCGGTGTTCGGCGGCGCCCGCGCCGACCTGCTGCCCGTGCTGGCCGAGCAGTGGCTGGCGCTGTTCAACACCGCGACGCTGCCGTTCTACTGGCGCGGTTTCGAGCCGGAGCGCGGCCGGCCGGACACGCAGCGGCTGCTGCGCGCCGCCCGGTGGTTCGCCGACCGTGGCGTCGAGCTCAAGGGCCACCCGCTGGCGTGGCACACGCTGGCGCCGAAGTGGCTCGACGAGCTGTCGGTCGACGAGGTGGCCGAGGCGGTGCAGGCCCGGATCACCCGCGAGGTCACCGACTTCGCCGGGCTGGTCGACACGTGGGACGCCATCAACGAGGTGGTGATCATGCCGGTGTTCGACAAGGAGCCGAACGGGCTGACGCGTCTCGCGGCGCGGGACGGTCGCGTGGCGACGGCTCGGCTGGCGTTCGAGACGGCGCACGCCGCGAACCCCGCGGCGCGGCTGCTGCTCAACGACTTCGACATGTCGCCGCGGTACGAGGCGCTGATCGAGGAGTGCCTGGCGGCCGGCATCCGCATCGACGCGCTGGGGCTGCAGAGCCACATGCACCAGGGCTACTGGGGCGAGCAGAGGACCGCCGACGTGCTGGGCCGGTTCGCCCGGTTCGGGCTGCCGCTGCACCTGACCGAGACCACGCTGCTGTCCGGCGACCTGATGCCGGCCGACATCGTCGACCTCAACGACTACCAGGTGCCCTCCTGGCCCTCGACCCCCGAGGGCGAGGCGCGGCAGGCCGACGAGGTGGTGCGCCACTACCGCACCCTGTTCGCCCATCCCGCGGTGCAGGTGGTCACGTACTGGGGGCTGTCCGACGAC
>NCKG01000035.1:0-11373 GCA_002279095.1 Cellulomonas sp. 14-74-6 | reverse complement strand
CGCTCGTGGAGGCGGACAAGGTCGGCGGCACGTGCCTGCACCGCGGCTGCATCCCCACCAAGGCGTTGCTGCACGCAGCCGAGGTCGCGGACGAGACGCGTGACGGGGCGCACGTCGGCGTGCACGCGACGCTCGAGCGCATCGACATGGGCGAGGTCAACCAGTACAAGGACGGCGTGATCTCCCGCCTGTACAAGGGCCTGCAGGGCCTGGTGTCCTCGCGCAAGATCGAGGTGGTGCAGGGCTGGGGCACGCTGACCGGCCCGAACACCGTCCAGGTCGGCGACCGCACGCTCACCGGTGAGCACATCGTCCTCGCCTCGGGCTCCTACGCCCGCTCTCTGCCGGGGCTGGAGATCGGCGGCCGGGTGATCACCTCCGACCAGGCGCTGCAGCTGGACTGGATCCCCAAGAGCGCGATCATCCTGGGCGGCGGCGTCATCGGCTCCGAGTTCGCGAGCGTCTGGAAGTCCTTCGGTGCCGACGTCACGATCATCGAGGCACTGCCGCACCTGGTGCCCAACGAGGACGAGGCCGTCTGCAAGGCGTTCGAGCGCGCGTTCCGCAAGCGCGGGATCAACTTCTCGGTCGGCGTCCGGTTCGCCGGCGTGACGCAGAACGACGACGGCGTGCACGTGTGGCTCGAGGACGGCAAGACGTTCGACGCCGACGTGCTCCTGGTCGCCGTGGGCCGTGGACCTGCTACCTCCGGCCTCGGCTACGAGGAGCAGGGCGTGCGGGTGGACCGCGGGTTCGTCCTGACCGACGAGCGGCTGCACACCGGGGTGGCGAAGATCTACGCCGTCGGCGACATCGTCCCCGGGCTGCAGCTGGCGCACCGCGGGTTCGCCCAGGGCATCTTCGTCGCCGAGGAGATCGCCGGCCTCAACCCCGCGCCGATCGTCGAGTCGGGCATCCCCCGCGTCACCTACTCCAACCCCGAGGTGGCCTCCGTCGGCGTCAACGAGGCGAAGGCGCGCGAGCTCTACGGCGCCGACAACGTCGTGACGCTCGAGTACAACCTGGGCGGCAACGGCAAGAGCCAGATCCTCGGAACCCAGGGATTCGTCAAGCTGGTCCGGAAGGTCGATGGTCCGGTGGTCGGCGTCCACATGATCGGGGCCCGCGTCGGTGAGCTGGTCGGAGAGGCCCAGCTGATCGTCAACTGGGAGGCCTACCCGGAGGACGTCGCCTCCCTGGTGCACGCCCACCCGACGCAGGACGAGGCCATCGGCGAGGCGTTCCTCGCGCTGGCCGGCAAGCCGCTGCACGCGCACAACTGAGCAGAGTCGAAGGAGACCGGAGTCGTCATGTCCCAGAACGTGCAGCTTCCCGCCCTCGGTGAGTCCGTCACCGAGGGCACCGTCACCCGCTGGCTGAAGAACGTCGGCGACCGCGTCGAGGTCGACGAGCCCCTGCTCGAGATCTCCACCGACAAGGTGGACACGGAGATACCGTCGCCGTTCGCCGGCGTCGTGGAGCAGATCCTCGTCCCGGAGGACGAGACGGCCCAGGTCGGCGCGGTCCTCGCCGTGATCGGCGACGGCGCCGAGTCGGCCCCGGCGCCGAGCGGCGACGCCGGTCAGGGCGCCACACAGGCGCCGGCCGAGGAGCCCGCAGCGGAGCAGCCGACGGCACAGGAGCCGCCGCAGCAGTCGGCCGAGCAGCACGAGGAGTCGGCCCCGGCCCGCACTCCCGAGCCGGCATCGGCACCGACGGCCGACGAGGCGCCGTCGACCGACGGTCCGGGCCAGGAGGTGCGGCTGCCGGCGCTCGGCGAGTCCGTCACCGAGGGCACAGTCACGCGCTGGCTCAAGCAGGTCGGCGACCCCGTCGAGGTGGACGAGCCGCTGCTGGAGATCTCCACCGACAAGGTGGACACCGAGGTCCCCTCGCCGTTCGCCGGCACCGTGCAGCGGATCCTGGTCCAGGAGGACGAGACGGCGCAGGTCGGCGCGGTCCTCGCGGTGATCGGCAGCAGTGCCGGTGCGCCGGCAGCGGCTCCCGCAGGTCCCGAGGCTGCGCAGGCGCCCGCAGCCGCACCCGTCGCCGGCGCACCCGAGCCGGCGGCCCCGGCATCCGCATCGGCTCCGAGTGCCGCGCCCGCGGCGAGCGCCCCGGTCCCGAGTGCCGCACCCGCGCAGGCCCCGGCACCGGTCCCGGCTGCACCGGCTCCCGCCGTCAGCGCCCCCGCCGTGGAGCAGACGGCGTCAGGCGCCTACCTGACACCGCTGGTGCGCAAGCTCGCCGCCGAGAAGGGCGTCGACACGGCGGCACTGCGTGGCACCGGCGTCGGAGGTCGCATCCGCAAGGAGGACGTCCTGGAGGCCGCCGCCCGTGCCGAGGCGGAGCGTGCGGAGGCAGCGCGGCGTGCCGCGGAGCAGGCCGCTGCACCAGCCGCGGCGCCGGCCGCCGCAGCAGCGGCGCCCGCCCCCGCGGCGGCCGCGACGGTCCCGGCCATCTCGCCGCTGCGCGGCACCACGGAGAAGGCGAGCCGGCTGCGGCAGATCATCGCCGAGCGGATGGTCGAGGCGCTGCACACGCAGGCACAGCTGACCACGGTCGTGGAGGTCGACGTCACCAAGGTGGCCCGGCTGCGCGCACGAGCCAAGGACTCGTTCAAGGCGCGGGAGGGCGTCAACCTGACGTTCCTGCCGTTCTTCGTGCTGGCCGCCGTCGAGGCGCTGAAGGCCTACCCCAAGGTCAACGGGGTTCTCGAGGGCAACCAGATCACCTACCACGGCAGCGAGAACGTCGGCATCGCCGTGGACACCGAGCGTGGACTCGTGGTGCCGGTGATCCGTGACGCCGGTGACCTGAACCTGGCCGGCGTAGCGCGCAAGATCGCCGACCTCGCGGGTCGCACCCGGGCGAACAAGGTCGGCCCGGACGAGCTGAGCGGCGCCACCTTCACGGTGACGAACACCGGTTCCGGCGGCGCGGTCATCGACACGCCGATCGTCCCTGGCGGCACGTCGGCCATCCTCGGCACCGGCGCGATCGTCAAGCGTCCCGTCGTCGTGGCCGGCGAGGACGGCACGGACGTCATCGCGATCCGCTCGATGTGCTACCTGTGCCTGTCGTACGACCACCGACTGGTCGACGGCGCGGACGCGTCCCGCTACCTGATGGCGATCAAGCGCCGCATCGAGGAGGGCGCGTTCGAGGCCGAGGTCGGGCTGTAGGCACCGACGGACGAGGGGGGAGCAGGGCGTGCGCGTCGTCGTCGCCGGTTCGCACGGGCTGATCGGCAGCGCCCTGCTCCCCCACCTCGTGGACTCGGGCCACGAGGTGCTCCGCCTGGTCCGCGGACGTCCCACCGGCCCCGACGAGCTGCCGTGGGACCCGGGCGGAGGCCGTCTCGACCCGGCGCTGCTGCACGGCGTCGACGCCGTGGTGAACCTGGCCGGCGTCAACGTCGGCAGCCGACCGCTGACCGCGGCTCGTAAGCGTCAGGTGATCGGCTCGCGGCTGCGCACCACGGGCCTGATCTCCGCGACGCTGGCCGCGAACCCGGACACGCCGCGGATCCTGCTGCAGGCATCGGGGATCGGCGCCTACGGCGACCGCGGTGACGACGTGCTCAGCGAGGCCGAGCCGTTCGGCAGCACCTTCTTCGCCGAGGTGGTGCGCCGTTGGGAGGCGGCGACACGGCCGGCGACTGACGCGGGCGTGCGGGTCGTCCACCTGCGGACCGGCATCGTCCTCAGCCCGAACGGCGGGGCGCTGGCGCGGCTGCTCCCCCTCATCCGGTGGGGGCTGGGCGGCCCGCTCGGCTCCGGACGGCAGTTCTGGGCCTGGATCACGCTGCTCGACGAGGTCCGGGCGATCACCCACCTGCTGAGCAGCGACGTCGCGGGGCCGGCCAACCTGGTCGCGGAGCCGGCGCGCAACCGCGACGTGGTTGCCGCCCTCGCGGCGGAGTGGCACCGGCCCGCGATCGTGCCCGCGCCGGCGTGGGCCCTGCGGCTGATCCTGGGCGACTTCGCACCCGAGGTCCTCGGTTCGGTGCGCGCCGTCCCGACGACTCTCGCGGCGTCGGGCTTCCTGCCGGAGCACCCGGACATCGCCACGGCCGCCTCGTGGCTCAGGGCGCAGCTCCCGGCCGGCTGACGGACCACACCCGCCACCCGGCGTTCGTCCACCGCAGGTGAAGCAGCACGGTTCGGGGTGCCGCCGCAGCGGAGGTGCTGCGTCGTCCGTCTGCCCCCACGGCCACGTAGCCGGACGTCGCCGAGCTGACCGACACGTCGGCCTCGTCCTGCGTCGGCGTCCCGGTCACCGAGGTGGAGTCCACGCGCGCGCTGAGCCCCTCGGCACCGCCCGCGCCGAGCGATGCGATCACCTCGGAGTCGGCACGGGCCGCCGGCCCGCCCGTGACCGCGACGTCCGCCACCCGGTCGGCCGAACCGGATCTCAGGACGTCGGCCCTGCGCCGGGTCAGCTCTGCTGCCGCCCCGGCAGGGTCGCTACGGTCCAGCACGGGCTCGCGGGCTGTTGAGGCATCAGCCGTCGGGGCGTGCACGAGGACCTGCCGGCCGATCGCGACGCTGACGACCAGCAGGACGCCGGCGGCGACTGCGACGGTAACTCGGCGCCGCACGGACCGTGGAGCCGGCCGTCGACGTCGGGCAGCCCGCGCGGTGCCGGACGGGCGCGGCAACGGTCGGCGATCCGTCCCCGCCGACACCGGGAACGGACGCCGCATCCCTGCGACCAGGGAGGCACCCGCCAGCGCCGCGGCGTCCGGCAGGCGCAGGGCCTCGGGCTCCGCGGTGGCGAAGCACCGTGCCACGACCTCGTCCACCGAGCACCCGCCGGCCAGCAGCTGGTCGAGCACCGGTCGAAGCCGCGGGACGGACGCGGGCCCCGCGAGCAGGGCACCGTCCTCCTCGGGCATCACCCCGACGACCGTCGAGAGCAGCCGTGGCAGGTCGTCCCCGAGCAGCGCGGTGCCCACCAGGCCCGGTCGCGGTGCGACCAGCACGGGCCGACCGTCCGGCTGGACCACGACGTTGTCCGCCTCCACGGCACCGTGCGCCAGACCGGCGGTGCCGAGCGCAGACAGCGCCTGGCACAAGGGGACGAGCAGCGTCACGCACTCCCCGTCGGTCATCGGGGCGCGCGCACGCCGGATCGCACCGAGGCTGACCCCGACGACGTGGTCGACGAGCACGCCCGTACGGCCGGGATCGATCGGCGTCACGGCCCGCACCTGACCCAGGTGCGGGTGCTCGAGGCCCACGAACCGGTCGACGCGGTCGACCAGCCGCTCGTCGAGCGCCGTCATCAGCACCAGCAGCTCGAATGCCGGCGACTCGTCCTCAGGTCGCCGCGCCAGCCACCCGCCGGCCGTGCCCGTCCCGCCCGTCGCGAGCAGTCCGAGCGTCGTCAGGGCACGGTCGACGTCGATCGGGGGCATGTCCGGCACGCCGACATGAAACCGGAGCGCCGACCGGGACGGAGCGATCCGTCCACAGGGTTCGGCCTCAGGCGAGCGGCACGGCCCGGTGCTCGCGCGCCGACACGAGGGCCGCGTCCAGCACCCGTGCGGTGCGGACGGCGTCCCACGGGTCGACCGGAGGCGGCCCTCCGTCGGTCACCCAACGGACCACGTCCCGGTACAGGTCCGCATGACCACCGGGCGCCCGCGGGACCGGTGTCCGCTCGTCACCGCGCACCAGCCAGCCTTCGAAGCCCGGGCGACCGACGGACAGGTCGAGCAGCTCGAACGGCGTCGGCTCACCCTCGTAGTGCGTCACGAGGTACGCACCCTCGTCACCGAGCACCCGGGTACGCGGGCCAGGTGCACCGACGAGGCTGCCGGCCTGCAGGTGGCTGATGACCGAGTGCCCGTCGGCGTCCGGGGCGTGCGTCAGCGCGAGGAAGACATCGTCGAACGCGGGCGTGGTCAGCGTGCGGAGCTCCGCCGTCACGGACACCGCGGGGCCGAACAGCTGGAGCGCGGAGTCGACGAGATGCGCGCCAAGGTCCAGCAGCAGACCACCCGCCTGGACGTCCTGCTCCTTCCAGCGGTGCTGGGGCTGCGGCCGGAACCGTTCCCACCGGCGTTCGAACCTGTGCACGCGGCCCAGCTCCCCGGCGGCCAGCACCGCGCGCAGCGTGAGCTGCTCGGCGTCCCACCGTCGGTTCTGGAAGACGGTCAGCCGTCCACCCACCTCGTTGGCCAGCCGCACCAGCTCCGCCGCCTCGTGCTCCCTCGGTGCGAGCGGCTTGTCGACCACCACGGGCAGCCGCGCCCGCAGCAGCGGCGCGACGCTGCTGACGTGGTCGCCCGTCGGGCTCGCGACGACAACCAGGTCGAGCTCGGCGGCGTGCTGCACGAGGGAGGCCACGTCCGGAACGACGCGCGCACCGGGCCAGTCGGCGTGCACCTGCTCCGCCCGTCCGCGGGTCACCACGCACGTCACCCGCTGCCCGAGCTCCCGCAGCAGACGCCCGTGGATGCCCCGACCCGAGCCGCCGTAACCGACCAGACCGACCCGCAAGGACTCCATCCGCCCACCCTACGGGGACCCGCGCACGGTCCGAAGCGTGGCGCGGGTTAGCCTGCCGGAATGCGGTTCGAACCCCTGGACCTCGGTAGCGCCCTCTCTCCCTACGTCCCGACGTGGGAGCTGCAGCGCCGGGTGCACGCTCGCGTGGCCGACGGGGACCAGGAGGACACGGTCCTCCTGGTCGAGCACGAGCCCGTGTACACCGCCGGCAAGCGCACCGCCACGGCGGACCGCCCTGTCGACGGGACCCCGGTGGTCGACGTCGACCGCGGCGGCCGCATCACCTGGCACGGCCCTGGTCAGCTCACCGGCTACCCGATCGTCCGACTGGCGGAGCCGGTCGACGTCGTCGCGTACGTCCGCGCGCTCGAGGAGGCGATCATCCGCACCTGTGCAGACCTCGGTCTCACCGCGGTCCGGGTGGAGGGGCGCAGCGGCGTGTGGTTCCCCGCCGATCCGACCGGTACGCCGTCGGCTCGACGCGAGCGGAAGGTCGCAGCGATCGGGGTCCGGGTGGCCCGCGGCGTGACGATGCACGGCTTCGCGCTGAACTGCTGCTGCGATCTGCACCAGTTCGACCGGATCGTGCCGTGCGGCATCGCGGACGCCGACGTGACCAGCCTCTCGGCCGAGGCCGGTCGCACCGTGACGATCGACGAGGTGACCCCCCTGGTCGGTCGTCACCTCGTCCCCGCGCTCGAGCCGCTCCTCGCGGCACCGGCTCTCGCACGGGGGTAGGTCGTCGCCTGGTGCGACCGCCTCGGCCCGGCGGTCCGCTCCGGACCACCGGCCGGCGCCGCCTCAGAAGGCGCCGGTGTCGGCGTCGTGCGCGAGCGCCCGAAGCTCCTCGTCGATGCCGAGCGCCCAGTCGCGGACCTCTTCCAGGTCGCGGTAGTCGCCCGGCTGGGCGTGCACCAGCGCGACGAGCGCGCGCTCGGAGATGTTCAGCTCGGCGCGTTCGAGGCGGCCCGCGAACATCCGCACTCCACGGGCGCCGACGGCCTTGGCCACCTCCGTCACGTCGTCCGGGACCACCGGGGCCGTCGCGGGCTCTCCGACCGGGCCTGACCAGAACAGCCACACGGGCCGCTCGCGCAGCTGCCCGGCGCGCCGGTCCACGAGGTCACGCACACCGAGCGCGAGACGGCCGACGTAGACGGCGGAGCCCAGCACCGCGGCGTCGTACCCGGTGACGTCCTCGACCTCGTCCGGACCGATCTCCGCGACGTCGTGGCCCGCGTCGCGCAGCACGGCGGCGACCACCTGGCCCATCTCCCGCGTACCACCGTGGCGAGACGACACCGACACCAAGACGCGCATGCGTGCCTCCTTCCGGGCGATCCCCCGCTCGGCCTCCCCTGACGCCGCGCCCAACTTCCCCAGCGTGTCGTGAGGTGGAGTGGGGTGCGCGGGACCCAGGTCCCTGCGACGGGTCCGGGCCGCGGACCGCGGGAAGGCACCGCCGAGGCCGGCGTTAGTCTGACCTTCGTGACGATCGCACCCGAGGGACGCCGGATGCTGCGGGTCGAGGCCCGGAACGCGGAGACGCCGATCGAGCGCAAACCGGAGTGGATCCGCACCCGCGCCACGATGGGCCCGCAGTACGACGAGCTGAAGCACCTCGTCCGCCGCGAGGGTCTCCACACGGTGTGCGAGGAGGCCGGCTGCCCCAACATCTTCGAGTGCTGGGAGGACCGCGAGGCGACCTTCCTCATCGGGGGCGGCACCTGCACCCGGCGATGCGACTTCTGCCAGATCGACTCGGGCAGGCCGGAGCCCTTCGACGCCGACGAGCCGCGCCGGGTGGCCGAGTCCGTCCAGGCGATGGGCCTGAGGTACGCCACGGTCACGGGCGTCGCCCGCGACGACCTGTCGGACGGCGGTGCGTGGCTCTACGCCGAGACGGTGCGCCGCATCCGTGCGGTGAACCCCGGCACGGGCGTCGAGCTGCTGATCCCGGACTTCGACGCACGGCCGGAGCGGCTCGCCGAGGTGTTCGGCTCCGCCCCGCAGGTGCTCGCGCACAACCTGGAGACGGTGCCGCGGATCTTCAAGACGATCCGGCCCGGCTTCCGCTACGAGCGCTCGCTGTCCGTGCTCACGGCGGCCCGCGAGGCCGGGCTGGTCACCAAGTCGAACCTGATCCTCGGCATGGGCGAGACGACGGACGAGGTGCGGGAGGCACTGGTAGCTCTGCACGAGGCCGGGTGCGACCTGATCACGATCACCCAGTACCTGCGGCCCTCGGTGCGGCACCACCCGGTGGACCGGTGGGTGCGGCCCGAGGAGTTCGTCGAGCTGTCCGACGAGGCGCGCCGCATCGGGTTCGCCGGCGTGATGGCCGGCCCTCTGGTGCGCTCGTCGTACCGGGCCGGCCGGCTGTGGGCCCAAGCCCTGGCGCGGCGCGGTGCGACCGTCCCGGCCGGTCTCGAGCACCTGGCGGAGCCCATGACGGCACGCCAGGAGGCGGCCTCGGTGCTCGCCCGCACCGCCGGTCGCTGACCCGTTCCGCTGCGCAGGAGGCCGTCCGGCCGTCGGTAGACTCGCGTCCCATGGCCCGCGCGAGCACACCGCCGTCACGCCCTGCCAAGGGCGCCGCCGGCACCACCGACACCGCCCCCAAGAAGGTCCGCTGGTACACCCAGGTCTGGACCGCCTACCAGATGACGCGCAAGCACGACCCGGCGATCACCTGGTTGATCCTCGCGGTGTTCTTCGGGATCGTCGCGATCGGCCTCGTGGTCGGCCTGCTCGTGCACTCGCTGATCTACATGCTCGTGCTCAGCATCCCGTTCGCGGCGCTGGGCGCCATGTTCGTGCTGGCGAGGCGCGCGGAGACGGCTGCCTACACCCAGATCGAAGGCCAGCCCGGCGCATCGCGCGCCGCGCTCGGCACGATCCGCAAGGGCTGGACCTTCACCGAGGAGCCCGTGGCGGTGGACCCCCGCACGCAGGACCTGGTGTTCCGCGGGCTCGGCCGAGCCGGTGTCGTGCTGGTCAGCGAGGGACCGGCGAGCCGAGCCGGCAAGCTGCTCGAGCAGGAGCGCAAGCGGACCGCGCGGGTGATCTCCGGTGCCCCCATCACCGTCATGCAGATGGGCGACGAGCCCGGCCAGGTGCCGCTGCGCAAGCTCCCCCGCGCCGTGCAGAAGCTGCGTCCCCAGCTCACCAAGGCGGAGGTCGCCGAGGTCAGCAAGCGGCTCACGGCACTGGGTGGGATGCGCCTGCCGATGCCGAAGGGCATCGACCCGACCCGGATGCGCCCGGACCGGCGCGGTCTGCGCGGGCGCTGACCGACCGGCTCAGCGGCGGACGATCACCGTTCCGGCCGCGCGGTCGTGCAGGCCCCGGCCGTCGGCGTCCTGCACGACGGCGGGAATCACGAGGAGCAGCAGGACGGTCCGCACGGCGGCCCGCAGGAGCCCTGGTGCGCGACCGAGGTCGGGGCCGGCGCCTGACCGGGCTGGGCCGTCGGCGTCCCGTCCCGGCCCGACGACCGGCGCCGTCCTGACGCGCAGGTTGCACAGCCGGTGCCCCAGGGTGTGGCCGACCGTGCCGACCAGCAGCAGGTTCTCCAGCGCGAAGATGCCGAGCGTCGCCACGGGGTCGCCGCGCACCAGGGAGAAGGCCGCGGCCTGCGACCCGGGGAACAACGCCCCCGAGATCAGCAGGCAGGCGAGCCAGTCCACAGCCAGCGCGAGCGCCCGGCGGCCGGTCCGTGCCGGCGATCCCGGACCGGAGACGGGCAGCCCGAGCCTGGTGCCGGCACCGGCCCCCGCAACGCCGTCGCCCTCGAGCCTTGAGCCCGTGTCCTCACGTCGCACCACGCCGCCAGCCTAGGAGAAAGGTCCCGGACGACCGTCCGGGTCGTCGCACGGCGGTCACACCGGGCGCCGTCACGTAACACCGCCGAAACAGACGTGGCACCGGCGCGTCATCACGTGCGCCTAGCCTCTGCGCAGGCCCGAGCACACGGGCTGGACTCAACCGAGGAGCAGCGGATGTTCAGCAAGCCAGAGGAAGTCCTGGCGTTCATCAAGAGCGAGGACGTCAAGTTCGTCGACGTCCGGTTCTGTGACCTGCCCGGCGTCATGCAGCACTTCAACGTCCCGGCGGCCTCGGTCGACGCGGACTTCTTCGTCAACGGGCAGATGTTCGACGGCTCGTCGATCCGTGGGTTCCAGGCGATCCACGAGTCCGACATGAAGCTGATCCCGGACGTGACGACGGCCTACGTCGACCCGTTCCGCGTGGAGAAGACGCTGAACATCAACATGTCGATCGTCGACCCCTACACCGACGAGCCGTACAGCCGCGACCCGCGTCAGATCGCCGCCAAGGCCGAGGCGTACCTGCGCTCGACCGGCATCGCGGACACCGCCTTCTTCGCACCCGAGGCGGAGTTCTACATCTTCGACTCCGTGCGCTTCCAGACGCGCCAGGACGCCGGGTTCTACTTCATCGACTCCATCGAGGCCGCGTGGAACAGCGGCCGCGAGGAGGAGGGTGGCAACCTCGGGCACAAGACGCCCTACAAGGGTGGCTACTTCCCCGTCGCGCCGGTGGACCAGTTCGGCGACATCCGCGACGAGATCTCGCTGCTGCTCGACGAGCTCGGCCTGCAGGTCGAGCGCGCGCACCACGAGGTCGGCACCGCGGGCCAGGCGGAGATCAATTACCGCTTCGACACCCTCGCCAAGTCGGCCGACAAGGTGCAGCTGTTCAAGTACGTGGTGAAGAACGTCGCGCACCGGAACGGCCGCACTGCCACCTTCATGCCGAAGCCGCTCTTCGGCGACAACGGTTCGGGCATGCACGTGCACCAGTCGCTGTGGAAGGACGGCGAGCCGCTGTT
>NCKG01000314.1:0-1803 GCA_002279095.1 Cellulomonas sp. 14-74-6 | reverse complement strand
CGCCTCGTGGGAGCTCGCATCCCGCGTGCGGGACGCGAACGTGCTCTGGTCCGGGCGCACGGACGGCCCACACACCGACGTGCTGCCGCACGACCGCACCGCTCTGTCGGGCGTCGCACGGGTCATGGGGTACCCGGCCGGCTCCGGTGCCGCGTTCGAGGAGGAGTACCTGCGCGCCGCCCGCCGGGCCCGGGCGGTCGTCGAGCGCGTCTTCTACGGCTGAGCCGTCGTCGGCCCGTCGTCGGCGGTCCGCCGCCCCGTGTCGTCGTCGGCCTCGCGCAGCAGCTCGGAGTCGACCAGCTCGTGCCGGCGCAGGTAGACGCTGGACACCGCTTGCACCGTGGCGGCGACGGGGAGCGCCAAGAAGGCACCGAGCGCGCCGAAGACGGCACCGAAGGCGAGCACCGCCAGGAAGGCCACCGCGGGGTTCAGCTGGAGGGACCGGGCGGAGATCTTCGGCGCCAGCAGCAGGTTCTCGACCTGCTGGTAGGCGATGACGAACACGAGCACCACCAGCGCCCGCACGGGCGAGACGGTGAGTGCGACCGCCACGGGCAGCGCCCCACCGATGTAGGCGCCGACTGTCGGGACGAACTGCGACACCACCCCGGTGAAGGCGGCGAGGGGGAGCGCGTACGGCACTGCGACCACCGTGAGGACCACGAATGTGACGACGGTGGAGACCGCCGCCAGCACGATGCGGGAGTTGATGAAGTCGGCCACCTTCGACTGCGAGACCTCCCAGAGCAGCAGCACCTCGCGCTGGCGGTCCGGTGCGAGGTACCGGCAGATCGACGCACGGAGCCGAGGACCGGCGCTGGCCGTGTAGTACACGACCAGCAGCACCGCGGTGCCGGTGAACAGCGCGGCCACCAGCGACGTGCCGACACCGACGATCCCTGGGGCCAGGTCCTGCCACCGCGCTCCCAGGGTCGAGACGAGCTCGTCCTGGCTGGGCAGGTCGAGTCCGAACCGGGTGTCGGCCGTCGTCGCCAGCCGGGCGTAGAAGCCGGGCAGCGAGCGGACGAGCTCGACGAGCTGGGTCACGAACAAACCCCCCACCAGACCGAGCAGGCCGAGCACCACCACGAAGGACACGAGCATGACGAGGCCGGTCGCCCGCGTCCGGCGCAGCCCGTGCCGCACGAGCCAGGCGATCACCGGCTCCATCGCCAGCGCGAGGAACCACGAGACGACGACGATCGTCGCCACGGTGCGCAGCATCGCGAGTGCGCGCCACGCGAGGATCGCGGCCGCCACGGTCAGCACCGTCATCAGCAGCGCTCGGCCGAACCATGACGGCGGGCGGCGCTCCCGCCAGCTCGTGGAGGTGGGGGAGGACGGCACCGGTGCTCCTGTCGTCGGGCGGTGGACCGACGTTACCGGGCGGCGCCACGGACAGGAGAGCGTTCGCGGTTCTGGGTGTGGGCTCGTCCTGGTCCGGGACGCACGCCGGCCCGGCCACCACGAGGATGACCGGGCCGGCGGTACCGCAGGTCAGGGGCTCACGGGAGCAGCCGTGGCCCCTGACGATCAGACGTCGTAGTACAGCTCGAACTCGTGCGGGTGCGGCCGCAGCCGGATCGGGTCGACCTCGGCGGAGCGCTTGTAGTCGATCCAGGTCTCGATCAGGTCCGGGGTGAACACGTTGCCGGCGGTCAGCCAGTCGTGGTCCGCCTCGAGGTTGTCCAGCACCTCGGGGAGCGAGCCCGGCACCTGCTGGATCAGGGCGTGCTCCTCGGGGGGCAGCTCGTACAGGTCCTTGTCGACCGGCTCCGGCGGCTCGATGCGGTTCTGGATGCC
>NCKG01000034.1:0-11553 GCA_002279095.1 Cellulomonas sp. 14-74-6 | reverse complement strand
CGATGTGCTTGCGCCGTGCGGACGAGGCCGCCATCGACGGACGCAGCCGGCTGATGAGCAGGAACGGCGCCGTCGTGTTGCAGAGCTGCACCTCGAGCATCTCGAGCGGATCCACCTGGTCCACGCTCTGCACCCAGCTGTTCACGCGGTTCACGTCGGGCACGAGGCCGCCCGCGTCGATCGCGGTGCCGTCCGCATGCTTCGCGAGCGAGGAGGATCCGGGCGCCATCGCGAGCCGGGCCAGCTCCTCGGCCGTGAGCGCCTGCCCGCCCTGCTCGGCGATCGTGCCGCCGAGCGAGGCGATCGACAGCAGCGGGTGCGCGTCGACCGAGGCCTGCAGCGCCTCGGGGTGCGGATCGGCGGTGTGCCCGAAGGTCTCCATCTCGGGCAGCGGGCCGTTCGGGAGCGGCTGCAGCTCGGCATCGGCGAGCAGCGAGTACGCGCCGGGCGAGCGGCGCACGGTCTGCGCCGCATTGTTGATGAGGATGTCGAGCGGGCCCTGGGCCGCCACCGAGTCGGCGAGCGCGATCACCTGGGCGGGGTCGCGCAGGTCGATGCCGACCACGCGGAGCCGGTGCAGCCAGTCGGCCGAATCGGGCAGCGCCGCGAACCGGCGCACCGCGTCGCGCGGGAACCGCGTCGTGATCGTGGTGTGCGCGCCGTCGCGGAGCAGCCGCAGCGCGATGTGCATGCCGATCTTGGCGCGCCCACCCGTGAGCAGGGCGCGCTTGCCGCTGAGGTCGGTGCGGGCGTTGCGCTTGCCGTGGCTGAACCGGGCGCAATCGGGGCAGAGCTGGTGGTAGAACGCGTCGACCGTCGTGTACAGCTGCTTGCAGATGTAGCAGTTGCGGGGCTTCAGCAGCTCGCCGGCGGTCGGGGCGTCGGTCACGCTGCTCTCGAGGTCGAGGCCGCGCGTCTCGTCGTCGAGGCGGTCCGGAGCGCCCGTCGCGGTCGCGGCCATCACGGCGCGGTCGGCCTCGGCGATCGCATCGCGGATCTTCCTGCGGCGCAAGCGCTTGGCGGCCTTGAACATGGCCGAGGTCGCCCGGCGGACGGCGATGAAATCGGGGTGGTCCTGGTCGAGCCCGTGCAGCTCGGCGAGCACTCTGAGCGTGGTCGCGAGGTCGGTCGGGTCGATGCCGAACGACACGGCGACGACGCCGTCCTCGGTCCGTTGGCGCACCTCGTAGCCGGCCTCTCGGAAGACCGAGATCATCCGGCCGTTCTGGGGCAGCACCTCGGCGACGAACCGACGCACGCCGCGCTCCCGCGCCGCTGCGGCCAGGTGCTCGAGCAGCACGGACGCCAGGCCGAGGCCCTGCCGCGCATCCGCGATGTTGAACGCGACCTCGGCGGTGTCCGGGTCGATCCGGTCGTATCGCGCGACGCCGATGATCCGCTCCTCGCCGGCCGATCCCGCCAGCGCGACCAGGGCCACCCGGTCGCGATGGTCCACGGTGACCAGCCGCTCGAGGTCCCGGTCGGACAGGCGGCCGAGCGGTGCGAAGAACCGAAGGTAGGTGGAGCGCTCCGACTGACCGACGTGGAACGCCTGCAGGGCGTCCGCGTCCCGCGGTCGGATGGGGCGCACCCGCGCCGTGGAGCCGTCGTGCAGCACCACGTCCGCCTCCCAGGCGGCTGGGTAGCCCGCCGGGCCGTCGGCGGCCGTGGCCTCGGGGTACGACATGGTCCGAGGCTATCGGGCCGCCCTCACGACGAGCCGGTGCGGGCGTGCCGTGCGGGCACGACGCCGGTCGGCGACGACAATGGTCGCGATCCGCCCCCGCCCGACAGGAGTCCCGCCCGCATGGCGCGCCGCCCGGCCACCCCCTCGCTGCCTCCCGACGACCTCGTCGAGCACATCGTCGACATCGACGTCGCGAACGAGATGGAGGGCTCCTTCCTCGAGTACGCGTACTCGGTGATCTACGCCCGGGCCCTGCCGGACGCACGGGACGGGCTCAAGCCGGTGCAGCGCCGCATCCTGTTCCAGATGGGCGAGATGGGCCTGCGCCCCGACCGGCCCTACGTGAAGTCCGCCCGGGTGGTGGGCGACGTGATGGGCAAGCTGCACCCGCACGGCGACTCGGCGATCTACGACGCGATGGTGCGTCTGGCCCAGCCGTTCTCCCTTCGGCTGCCCCTGGTGGACGGGCACGGCAACTTCGGCTCCCTCGACGCCGGTCCGGCCGCACCCCGGTACACCGAGGCACGCCTGGCGCCGGCAGCGCTGGCGATGACCCAGGGTGTCGACGAGGACGAGGTCGACTTCGTCCCGAACTACGACAACAAGCTGATGCAGCCGTCCGTGCTGCCGGCCGCGATCCCGAACCTCCTGGTCAACGGCGCGACCGGCATCGCCGTCGGCATGGCGACCAACATGGCCCCGCACAACCTGGTCGAGGTGATCGCCGCCGCCCGGCACCTGGTGCTGCACCCGGAGGCGAGCCTCGAGGACCTCATGCGGTTCGTGCCCGGCCCCGACCTGCCCGGTGGCGGCAAGATCGTCGGCCTGGACGGCGTGCGGGAGGCGTACCGCACCGGCCGTGGGGCGTTCCGGACGCGGGCCACCGCCCGGGTCGAGAACGTGACACCCAAGCGCAAGGGCATCGTGTTCACGGAGCTGCCCTTCGGCGTCGGGCCCGAGAAGGTGATCGAGAAGATCTCCGAGGGCGTCAAGGCCAAGCGCATCTCGGGGATCAACGACGCCGTCGACCTGACGGACGGCACGCACGGCCTCCGCCTGGTCGTCGAGGTGAAGTCCGGGTTCGATCCCGACGCCGTGCTCGAGCAGCTGTACCGGCTCACGCCGCTCGAGGAGTCGTTCGCGATCAACAACGTCGCGCTGGTGGACGGTCAGCCGCGCACCCTGGGGTTGCGGGAGCTGCTGCAGGTGTGGGTGGACCACCGCGTGACCGTGGTGCGCCGCCGGTCGGCTTTCCGGCTGGCGCGACGGCAGGAGCGGCTGCACCTCGTCGAGGGCCTGCTGGTGGCGATCCTCGACATCGACGAGGTGATCCAGGTGATCCGCTCGTCGGACGACGCGGAGGCGGCGCGCGCCCGCCTGCGGACGGTCTTCGACCTGTCCGAGCCCCAGGCGGAGTACATCCTCGAGCTGCGGCTGCGGCGGCTGACCCGCTTCTCGCGCATCGAGCTGCAGCGCGAGCAGGCCGAGCTGACGGCCGAGATCGGCCAGCTGCAGGCGCTGCTGGCCGACGACGCGCTGCTGCGCACGCAGGTGTCCGACGAGATGGCCGAGGTGGCTGCCGCGTACGGCACGCCGCGACGCACGATCCTGCTGGAGTCGGCGGGCGGCCCCTCGGTCAGCGGCGCTCCGGCTGCGCGCACCTCCGCCGCCGGTGCCGCGCCGCTGCAGATCGCGGACTCCCCGTGCTGGGTGCTCCTGTCCGCCACCGGCCTGCTGGCCCGCACGGCGTCCGACGAGGTCCCGTCGCGCGGGGCCGACGGCCAGCGCCACCGGCACGACGCCCTCACGTCCGCCGTACCGACGACCGCGCGGTCCGAGGTCGGCGCCGTGACCGACCGGGGTCGGGTCGTCCGGGTCCCCGTGGTCGACCTGCCGGGGCTGCCTCCCACCGAGGGAGCACCGTCGCTGTCGGGCGGTGTGCCGGTGGGCGAGGTGATCGGTCTCGAGCGGGGCGAGCACGTCGTCGGGCTCGCCTCCCTCGCGGCCGACGCACCACCGCTCGCCCTCGCCACGGCGCAGGGCACCGTCAAGCGGGTGCTGCCGGGTGAGGCGCCGGGCAACCGGGACTCGTGGGAGGTGATCGCCCTCAAGGAGGGCGACACGGTGGTCGGTGCAGCCGCGGGCCCCGACGACGCCGAGCTGGTGCTGATCTCCTCCGACTCGTCGCTGCTGCGCTTCGGCGCCGTGGCGGTGCGCCCGCAGGGCAGGGCCGCCGGTGGCATGGCCGGCATCAACCTCGCCGCCGGCCGACGGGTCGTGGCCTTCGCCGTGGTGCCGGCCGGTACGGCGGACGACGCCGTGGTCGCGACCGTCGCGGGAAGCGCGGACGCCCTGCCCGGAACGCAGGCCGGCACCGCGAAGGTGACGCCGTTCGCGCTGTACCCGTCGAAGGGCCGCGCGACCGGGGGCGTACGGTCCCAGCGGTTCCTGAAGGGCGAGGACACGCTGCTGCAGGCCTGGGTCGGACCCGCTCCGGCCCGCGCCACCGGCTCCGGCGGCCAGGCCGTCGCGCTGCCGGCTCTCGACGAGCGCCGTGACGGCTCGGGCACTCCCCTCGCCGCTCCGGTGCACGCGATCGGCTGACCGTGCACACGCCGTCCACCCTCGAGCTGCCGCGGTCGGTGGTGCTCGCGCTGTGGCTGGCGGTCCGCGCGGATGCGACGACCGCCAGCGCCGCGGTGGAGGACGAGGACGAGCCGCACACGGTGCTGGGCGTCGAGCCCCCCGATCTGCGCGGACTGCTCGCGGGTACGACCCGCCCCGTCGCCCAGGCCGCCGCCGTGCTGCCGGTACCGGGCGACCCCGCATCGGCGCCGCGAGAGGTGACGGAGGCCGCCACCGTGGCCGGTGAGGCGGTGCTGCTACGGACGGCCGACGGCGGCTGCCGCGCACTGGTGCCGCACATCCAGCGGTTCGGCTCCGCGATCGACTTCGGCCACCTGGTCACGTGGACGGTGGTGGAGACGGGCGACTGGCGGCCCGGTGTGCTGGCGCACCTCGGATCGCTGGCGGACGCCGAGCGGGAGCTGCGCGAGGGGCTCGCGACCGCCACCGAGGCGCTGGTGGACCTGGACGTGGCCCGGTGGCGGCCGGAGGCGGCGGCGCAGATCGGCGCAGTCCGGGACGCGGTGCTGCCGGCGTCCCGACTGCCGGTGGGCATCGAGGGCCGTCGCGTCCGGGTGCTCGCCAGCGCCGCGCGGCTGCGCGCGATCGTGCGGCTCGCGACGCAGGACGACGGCGGCGCCGTGAACCTGTGGCAGGCCGACCAGCGGTCCACCGCGCTGCGCGAGGTGGACCGGGTGGCTCGTCGAGCGCTCGCCGCCGCGGCGACGACGCTGGACACCTGACCCGCCGCACGACGACCGCTGCCCGGTCCCGGGCGTCCTGGCGCGCGTCAGGCCAGCACGGACCGGTACACCTCGAGCGTCCGCTCACCGATGGCCGACCACGAGAAGTGGTCCTCCACCCGCTGCCGCGCCGCGTGTCCCCACTCGGCGGCCCGCTCCGGGTCTGACACCACCTCGGTGAGCGCGGCGGCGAGGTCCCGCACGAACCGGTCCGGGTCGGTGGGCGTCCCCGTCCCGTCCTGCACCTGGTCGATGGGCACCAGCCGACCGGTGACGCCGTCGTCGACCACCTCCGGGATGCCGCCCGTCGCCGTGCCGACCACCGGCAGGTCGACGGCCATCGCCTCGAGGTTGACGATCCCCAGCGGCTCGTACACCGACGGGCAGGCGAACACCGTCCCGTGCGACAGCACAGCCACGAGCTCTGCGCGCGGCAGCATCCGCTCGATCCACACCACGCCCGTGCGTCGCTCGCGCAAGCGCTCCACCAGGCCGCTGACCTCGGTCAGGATCTCCGGGGTGTCCGGCGCGCCGGCGCAGAGCACCAGCTGGACGTCCGGCGGCAGCAGCTCGGCGGCACGCAGCAGGTAGGGCAGACCCTTCTGGCGGGTGATGCGCCCGACGAAGACGACGGACGGGCGGCTCGGGTCGATGCCCAGCTCACGCACCGTCTGCTCGTCGCGGGCCAGGTCCGGCTCCGAGGTGGGCCGCCGCCAGGAGTCCAGGTCGATGCCGTTGTGCACCACGTGCACCTTCGCCGGGTCGACGGCCGGGTACGAGCGCAGGATGTCGGCCCGCATGCCACCGCTGACCGCGATCACCGCGGCGGCCGCCTCGTAGGCCGTCTTCTCCGCCCAGCTCGAGAGGGCGTAACCGCCGCCGAGCTGCTCGGCCTTCCAGGGTCGCAGCGGTTCCAGGCTGTGCGCCGTCACCACGTGGGGCACGCCGTGCAGGAGCCCCGCCAGGTGGCCGGCGAGGTTGGCGTACCAGGTGTGCGAGTGCACCAGGTCCGTGCCGGCCGTGATGCCGGCCACCATGGCCAGGTCCACGCCGAAGGTCTGGAGGGCGGCGTTCGCATCGCTCAGCTCGGCCGGGACGTCGTAACCGTGCACGCCCGGGTCGTCACGCGGTCCGTCGAAGCAGTGCACGTGCACGTCGAGGACGTCGCGCAGCACCGCGGTCAGCCCGGCGACGTGCACGCCGGCTCCGCCGTACACGTGCGGGGGGTACTCCCGGGTCAGCAGATCGACGCGCACGTCAGGCCTCCTCGCCCGGCCCCCGCGGGGCCACGGGCGACACGCTAGCGCGCCTTGCGGGAGCCGCCTCGCTGGGGCTGGTCCGTGGGCCTAGGGTTCGTGCCATGGCAACGCCGCGCGTCCTCGCTATCGTCCTCGCAGGTGGGGAGGGCAAGCGGCTGATGCCGCTCACCGCCCACCGAGCCAAGCCGGCGGTGCCCTTCGGCGGCATCTACCGCCTCATCGACTTCGCGCTGTCGAACGTCATCAACTCCCGGTACCTGCACGTGATCGTGCTGACGCAGTACAAGTCCCACAGCCTGGACCGGCACGTCGCCCAGACGTGGCGGATGTCGCAGCTGCTCGGCAACTACGTCGCCGCGGTGCCCGCGCAGCAGCGGGTCGGCAAGCACTGGTACCTCGGCAGCGCGGACGCCATCTACCAGTGCCTGAACATCATCGACGACGAGCGTCCGGACATCGTGGTGGTGGTCGGCGCCGACCACGTCTACCGCATGGACTTCTCCCAGATGGTCGACTCGCACATCGACTCGGGTGCCGAGCTGACGGTGGCGGGCATTCGGCAGCCGATCAGCTGGGCGGACCAGTTCGGCGTCATCGAGACGGCGACGGACGACCCGACGCGCATCGCCGCCTTCCGCGAGAAGCCGAGCGACCCCGTGGGCCTGCCCGACTCCCCCGGCGAGATCCTCGCCTCGATGGGCAACTACGTGGCCGACGCCGACGCGCTGGTCCGGGCCGTCACCCTGGATGCCGAGGACGTCAACTCGCGCCACGACATGGGCGGCGACATCGTGCCGTACTTCGTCTCGCAGGGGACCGCGGGCGTCTACGACTTCATCCGCAACGACGTACCGGGCTCCACCGACCGCGACCGCGACTACTGGCGGGACGTCGGCACCATCGACGCGTACTACGACGCAAACCAGGACCTGATCTCCATCGAGCCCGTGTTCAACCTCTACAACGACGACTGGCCGCTGTACACCGGCTACATCGGGCTGCCGCCGGCGAAGTTCGTGCACGCCGGCCCCGGACGTCTGGGCCACGCCGCCGACTCGATCGTGTCCCCGGGTGTGCTCGTCTCCGGCGCGACGGTCGCCGGCTCCGTGCTGTCCCCCGGCGTGCGGCTGCACTCCTGGGCCCAGGTGACGGACTCGGTGCTGATGGACGGCGTGCAGGTGAACCGCTACGCGCAGGTGCACCGGGCGATCCTCGACAAGAACGTCATCGTCCCCGAGCGCGCCCGGGTGGGCCTGGACCACGAGCACGACCTCGCTCGCGGGTTCACCATCACGGAGAGCGGCGTGACCGTCGTCCCCAAGGGCACCGTCATCGCGGACTGACACCACAGGACGCTCCCCCGCGCCGGCCCGCTAGCCTGCGCGCGTGACCACCATGCCCTTCGCGGCCCGCCCGGACCGGCTGGTGGTGATGGACGTGGACTCCACGCTCATCACCGGTGAGGTGATCGAGATGCTGGCCGCGCACGCGGGCAGCCGCGAGCAGGTCGCGGCGATCACCGACCGTGCGATGCGCGGCGAGCTCGACTTCGCCGCGTCCCTGCGGGAGCGCGTCGCCACGCTCGCCGGGTTGCCGTTGCGCGTGCTCAGCGAGGTCCTCGACGAGGTGGAGCTGACCCCGGGAGCCGAGGAGCTCGTCGCCGGGCTGCGGGAGCGGGGCTGGCCGCTCGGTCTGGTGTCCGGCGGGTTCATCGAGGTGGTCGGCCCGCTGGCGGAGCGGCTCGGGATCGAGCGGCGCCGGGCGAACCGGCTCGAGGTGTCGGGCGGCTACTTGACCGGACGCGTCGCAGGAGCGGTCGTCGACCGGGCCGCGAAGGCCGCGGCGCTGCGTGAGTGGGCGACGGAGCTGCGCGTACCGCTGGACCGGACGGTGGCGATCGGCGACGGGGCCAACGACCTGCAGATGATGGCGACGGCGGGGTTCTCCGTGGCGTTCAACGCCAAGCCGGTGGTGGCGGCGCAGGCGGACGCGGCCGTCACGGGCCGCCTCGACGCCGTCCTCGAGCTGCCGCCGCTGCTGGTGCCGCGCGTCCGGTAGCCGGACCCCTCAGGGTCGGTGCACCGCGAGCAGCCGGGCGCGACCACGGCCCAGTTCCGACCAGCCGTCGTACGGCCGCAGCACGCTCCACGCCGCCGTCGGCACACCGGCGCGCACCTGCGCCACGGCGGCCGGGTCCGACCCGAGCGCGGCGAGCACCGCCGACACCGCCGAGATGGACGGCTCGTGGCCCACCACGGCGACCGTCCGCGCCTCGGTGGGCGTGGTGCGCAGCAGCTCAACGAGGTCGGCCGCGCCCGCGTCGTACACGTCGTCGCTCAGCAGCAGCCGGGCGTCCGCGCCGGAGGACCGGGCGACCAGCTCCCACGTCTGACGGGTCCGCAGCGCGGACGAGCACCAGACGACGTCGGGCAGCAGCCCCGCTGCCGCCCACCGGGCACCGACCTGCGCCGCCTGCCGGCGTCCCTCCAGCGACAGCGGGCGTTCGTGGTCCACCACGCCGTGCGGGCGGTCGGCCTTGGCGTGCCGCAGGAGCAGCAGCGTGCGCGTCGGTGCCGCAGCACGTGGCTGCACCGCGTCGTCGGTCCCGTCGTCGGCCACCTGGGTCCCCCTCCCCCACGGCGGCCCGCGGGCTACTGGCCCATCGCGTGCACGCCACCGTCGACGTGCACGATCTCACCCGTCGTCGCGGGAAACCAGTCCGACAGGAGCGCGGCGACCGCGCGTGCCGTCGGCTCCGGGTCGTGGACGTCCCAGCCGAGCGGCGCGCGGTCCGGCCAGCCGCCCTCCATCGCCTCGAAGCCGGGGATCGACTTCGCGGCGGTCGTGCGGATCGGCCCGGCGGACACCAGGTTCACGCGAACCCCGGACGGGCCCAGGTCGCGGGCGAGGTACCGGGCCGTGGACTCGAACGCCGCCTTGGCGACGCCCATCCAGTCGTAGACCGGCCAGGCGTACCGGGCGTCGAAGGTGAGGCCGACGACGGCCGAGCCGCGCACGAGGAGGGGTTGGGCCGCCACCGCGAGGGACTTCAGCGAGAACGCGGACACGTGCAGCGCGGTCGCCACGTCGTCCCACTGGCCGGCGAGGAAGTTGCCGCCCATCACGGACTGCGGCGCGAACCCGATCGAGTGCACCACGCCGTCCAGGTGGTCGGTGTGCTCGCGCACCCGGTCAGCGAGCGCCGCGAGGTCGTCCTCGCTGGTCGCGTCGAGCTGGACGACCGGCACCGGCTCGGGGAGCCGCCGGGCGATCACCTCGGTCAGCCGGAACTGCCGGCCGAACGAGGTGAGCACCACGTCGGCACCCTCCTGCTGGGCCAGGCGGGCGACGTGGAACGCGATCGAGGTGTCGGTGAGCACCCCGGTGATCAGCAGCGACTTGCCGTCCAGCAGACCCATGGCAGGACCCTTCGTCGATCGGATGCGTCAGGTGTCGGAGGTCGCGAGGTCGGGCGTCAGTGGCCCATGCCGAGGCCGCCGTCGACCGGGATGACGGCGCCGCTGATGTACGAGGCGAGCGGGGAGGCGAGGAACTCCACGACGCCGGCGATGTCGTCCACGTCGCCGAAGCGGCCGGCGGGGATCGCGGCGAGGTACGCCTGCTGCCGCTCCTGCGGGAGCGCCTGGGTCATCGCGGTGTCGATGAAGCCGGGCGCGACGACGTTGGCCGTGATGCCGCGGCCGCCGAGCTCCCGGGTGACCGAGCGAGCCATGCCGACCAGGGCCGCCTTCGAGGCGGAGTAGTTCACCTGGCCCGGGCCGCCGTACAGGCCGACGACCGACCCCATCAGGACGATCCGCCCGCGGCGCATCCGGATCATGCCCTTCGAGGCGCGTCGCACCACCCGGAAGGCGCCGGCGAGGTTGACGTCCAGGACGTCGTCGAACTCCTGGTCGGTCATCCGCAGCAGCAGCTGGTCGCGCGTGATGCCTGCGTTGGCGACGAGCACCTCGACGGGTCCGTGGGCCGCCTCGACCTCGCCGAACGCCGCGTCGACCGACGCGGTGTCGCGCACGTCACCCACGACGGCAAGCGCACCCGCCGGCGAGTCGGCGGTCCGGTCCAGCGTGGCGACCTTGTCACCCAGGGCGAGGAAGCGCTCGGCGATGGTGCGGCCGATGCCTCGTCCTGCACCGGTCACGAGGACGCTGCGGGGAGCACGGGCCGGCTGGGGCTGGGTCTCGTCGGAGGCAGGCACGGGTCACGACGCTAGCCGACGACGACCGTCGGACGCCGGACGGCACGGCTAACGTCGGGCGGTCCGCTGTTGTGGAAGGTCCACAAGGGACCGCCGACCTAGGATCTGTGGGTGAGCACGCCGAGCGGGCTGCCGCCGGAGCAGCCTCCGGTGCACCGCATCACCACCGCACCACCCTCGTTGTCGGCCGACCAGTCCCGCCGGCAGCGCAGCTACCTGATCCAGATGGGCATCCGCGTGGTGGCCTTCGTCGGGGCGGTGGCCACGTTCCACCGGGTGCCGGCGCTGGTGACGGTGCTGCTGGTGATCGGCGCCGTGGTGCTGCCGTACACGGCGGTGCTGGTGGCCAACGCCGGTCGTGAGCGGCAGACCCGCGACGCGTCCTTCCTCGACCCGCGGCTGATCGGCGGTTCGTCGCGCACCGACGGTCGCCCGGCCCCGCCAGACCCCGAGGCCACCGGCGACGGCACGGCGTCCCGTGCAACGTCCGAGGAACGACGACGGCAGGCCGGAGGAGACCGATGAGCGAGGCGGACCAGGGCACGGGCGTGCCGGACGCGGTCGGCGAGCTGGTCTGCAGCGGGCGCGGCTGCCGTCGGCCGGCGGCCTGGGGGCTGCTGTGGAACAACCCTCGCCTGCACACCCCAGACCGGCGCAAGGTCTGGCTCGCGTGCGACGAGCACCGCGGCTCGCTGTCGGAGTACCTGCAGGTGCGGGCGTTCCTGCGGGACGTGGTGCCGGTCGGCGAGCTGGTGCGGTCGGACCAGGGCGGTCCCACACCGTGAGGCCGGCCGTCCGCCGGGCCGTCGGGCTGGTGCTGATCGGTGTCGTCGTGGCGGTGACCTGCACGTTCCTCGGCCGGTGGCAGTGGCAGCGGCACGTGGTGAAGGACCGGCTGATCGCCGTCGTCCAGGCGAACTGGGCGGCAGCCCCGGTGCCGTTGAGCACCCTGGCGTCGCCGGGGGCCGGCCTGACGCCGGCGTCGGAGTGGCGCTCCGTCCGTGCGGAGGGCCACTACGT
>NCKG01000313.1:0-1815 GCA_002279095.1 Cellulomonas sp. 14-74-6 | reverse complement strand
CGCGAGGATCTTGGCGAGCGGCTTCGACTCCGTCTGCTCCGCCAGGATCGTCAGCGCGCGCAGCAGCGACAGACCGGCGTTGATCATGGTCGCCAGCTGGCGGGACATGACGGCAAGGTCCTTGAGCTTGACCTTGTTCTTCCCGAACCCGGGGATGGAGATCTCCTTCTGGAACCCCCCGGTGCTCACCTCCTCGATCGAGACGGCCGCCAGGCCCATCTCGCGAAGCCGGCCGGCCACCGCGGCCTGGTTGTTGGCCTCGACGCGGCCCTTGACGATCTTCCCCGAACGGTCGCGGACCGCGTACTCGAAGGTCTTGCCGACTGTGGTGGCCATCAGTACTGCTGCCCTCCGAACGCGGTGCCGAACGCCTGGTCGGCGATGGACGCCGACCCCTGGGTCTGGCCGGAGAACCGGCCGGTCAGACGGTTGTAGTCCTCCACGTGGTGCGCCTTCTCGAGGCCCGTCTCGTAGGAGATCTTCCCGGCCTTCTCCAGCTCGGCGAGGTGCTGGTCGAGCGTGTGCATGCCCTGCTGTGCACCGGCCTGCATCGCGGAGTAGATCTGGTGCGTCTTGCCCTCACGGATCAGGTTCCGGATGGCCGCGGTGGCCACCATCACCTCGGTCGCGACGACGCGGCCGAGGCGGTCGGCCCGCTTGCACAGGGTCTGGCAGACGACACCCTGCAGCGTGCCGGCCAGCTGGGTGCGGACCTGTGCTTGCTGATGGGACGGGAAGACGTCGATGATGCGGTCGACCGTCTGTGCGGCGTCCTGCGTATGCAGCGTCGCGAAGACGAGGTGGCCGGTCTCGGCGGCCGTGAGCGCGACGGAGATGGTCTCCAGGTCGCGGATCTCGCCGACCAGGATGATGTCCGGGTCCTGGCGAAGGACGTGCTTGAGTGCCGCGGCGAACGAGTGGGTGTCCGCCCCGACCTCGCGCTGGTTGATCAGCGACTTCTTGTGCCGGTGCAGGAACTCGATCGGGTCCTCGACGGTCATGATGTGGTCCTCGCGGGACCGGTTCGCGAGGTCGATCACGGCAGCCAGCGTCGTCGACTTGCCGGAGCCGGTCGGCCCCGTCACCAGGACCAGGCCGCGAGGCAGCCCGGCGAAGGTCGCCACGACGGGCGGCATCCCCAGCTCGTCGAGCGGCTTGATCTCGTAGGGGATCACCCGGAAGGCAGCGCCGATCGACTCTCTCTGCTGGTAGAGGTTGACGCGGAAGCGGGCCAGGCCACGCACCGCGTAGGACAGGTCCAGCTCGAGCTCGGACTCGAACGTCTCCCGCTGCTTCTGTGTGAGCACCGCGTAGAGCGTGCGACGAAGGGGCTCTGGGCTCAGCGGGCCGTACTGCTCCAGCGGGTGCAGCGACCCGGAGACGCGCACCATCGGAGGCGCGCCCGTGGTCAGGTGCACGTCGGACGCGCCGAGACGCACCATCTCTCGGAGCACCTCGTCGAGCTGGAGCCCGTCACCGCGATCCTCGGTCATGCCGGCACGTGCAGTCTGCAGGGCGGCAGCCAGGCGCGGCGCCGGCGGGACGGGTGCACCCTCCGCGGGATTCGCGCGCGGCGGTGGAGAGGCGGGCTGCCCGGTGGGCGCCGCGTGGGGACCGGCCGGGAACTGCGGCGTCTGCGCCGCGGCGGCAGCTGTCGCCGCCACGGCGCTCTCGGACGGAACGGGCGAGTACATGCTCTGGACCGCGGGGTTCGGCCCCGCCTGCGGGCCACCGGGCCGGTACGGGGGCAACGGACGCGCCGGCTGTGCCGTCGGCCTCTGGTACGACTCCGTCACGTCATCCCTCCAGTCGGTC
>NCKG01000312.1:0-1829 GCA_002279095.1 Cellulomonas sp. 14-74-6 | reverse complement strand
CGGCCTGCTCCACACCGCCACCGACTGGCCCGACTACGCCGAGCAGATGCGCGAGGTGCTCACCGCCGACCCGTGCCTGGCGGACGCCTCCGCCGACCCCGCGGCAGCGCAGCGCCGCACGACGAAGTTCGAGCGGCTGGCCCTGGCCCAGGGCCGGACCGCCGTCGACCTCGTCGTGCGGCGCGTGTGCTGACGTCGTCCGGGCCGAGCCCGGGGCCGGTCAGGCCGAGCGGACCGGCTGCGTGTGCCAGATACGGTCGATGTAGTCCTGCATCGACCGGTCGGACGAGAAGAACCCGCTGCGCGCCACGTTGAGGATCGCCGACCGGGTCCACGCCTCGGTGTCCGCGTAGTGCTCGTCGACCCGTGCCTGGGCCTCGAGGTAGCCGTCGAAGTCCGCGAGCGCCATGAACGGGTCCTGGTGCATCAGGTTGTCCACCACCGCGGCGAACATCCCCGCGTTGCCGTTGCAGAACGCACCGGATGCGATCAGGTCGATCGCCGCCTTCAGCCGAGGGCTCGACTCGTAGAACGACATCGGGTCGTAGCCCTGCGCCACCAGCTTCTCCACCTCGGGCTCCAGCATCCCGAACAGGAAGAAGTTGTCGTCGCCCACCAGCCGGCGGATCTCGACGTTCGCGCCGTCGTCCGTGCCGATCGTCAGCGCACCGTTGAGCGCGAACTTCATGTTGCCGGTGCCGGAGGCCTCCTTGCCGGCGAGCGAGATCTGCTCCGACAGGTCGGCGGCGGGGATCAGCGTCTCGGCGAGCGTCACGTTGTAGTTGGCGGGGAACGCCACCGTCAGGGCGCCCTTCACACGGGGGTCCGCGTTGATCGTCGAGCCGACGTGGTTGATCAGGCCGATGATCTTCTTCGCCATCTTGTAGCCCGGCGCCGCCTTGGCGCCGAACGCGAACACCCGCGGGGTGATCGACGTCGGGTCGAGCTCGCCGGACAGGATCTGCTCGTACAGCGACACGATGTGCAGCACCTTGAGGGTCTGCCGCTTGTACTCGTGCAGCCGCTTGACCATCACGTCGAGCATCGCGCCCTCGGGCAGCACCACGCCGTCGCGCTCGGCCAGCACGGCCGCCAGCCGGGCCTTGTTCTCGGCCTTCACCGCGCGGAACCGCTCGCGGAACTCCGGGTCGTCGGCCAGCGGCTCCAGGCCGGACAGCATCTCCAGGTCGGTGACCCAGCCCGGGCCGATCGCCTCGGTGATCAGCTGGGACAGGCCGGGGTTGGCCAGCCGGACGAACCGGCGGGGCGTGACGCCGTTGGTCACGTTGGTGAACTTGTCCGGCCAGTACTCGGAGAAGTCGGGCAGCACCTTGTCGCGCAGCAGCTGGCTGTGCAGCTCGGCGACGCCGTTCACCTTGCAGCCCGCGACGGTGGCCAGGTACGCCATCCGGACGGCCCGGACGGGCTCCTCCTGGATGATCGACATGCGGCGGACGTGCTCCTCGTCGTCCGGGTACGCCGTGCGCACCTCGGCCAGGAACTCGTCGTTGATGCGGTAGATGATCTCGAGGTGCCGGGGCAGCAGCCGGCCGAGCAGCTCGGTGGGCCAGACCTCGAGGGCCTCGGGCAGCAGCGTGTGACAGGTGTAGGCGAAGCACTTGCGGGTCAGCGCCCAGGCCTCGTCCCAGTCCCAGCCCTTCTCGTCGACCAGGATCCGCATCAGCTCGGGGACCGCGATCACCGGGTGGGTGTCGTTGAGCTGGAAGATGATCCGCTCGTCGAGGTGGTGCAGGTCGAAGTCCTCCGGCAGCACCTCGTCGATGAAGTCGCGCAGCGAGCACGCGACGAAGAAGTACTGCTGCTGCAGC
>NCKG01000033.1:0-11623 GCA_002279095.1 Cellulomonas sp. 14-74-6 | reverse complement strand
GGAGACGGTCGCCGCCCCGTCCGCCGCGCGCTCGTCTCCGTCTACGACAAGACGGGCCTCGTCGAGCTCGCCACCGCACTGCACGCGGCCGGGGTCGAGCTGGTGTCCACCGGCTCGACGGCAGCGACGATCGCCGGCGCCGACGTCCCGGTCACCCGCGTCGAGGAGCTGACGGGCTTCCCCGAGTGCCTCGACGGCCGCGTCAAGACGCTGCACCCGCGGGTGCACGCCGGGATCCTCGCCGACACCCGCCGGCCCGAGCACCTGGCCCAGCTCGAGGACCTCGGCGTGGCTCCGTTCGAGCTGGTGGTCGTCAACCTGTACCCGTTCACCGCGACGGTCGCCTCGGGTGCGGCCGTCGACGAGTGCGTCGAGCAGATCGACATCGGCGGCCCCTCCATGGTCCGGGCCGCCGCGAAGAACCATCCGAGCGTCGCCGTCGTCGTCGACCCGTCCGGCTACCCCGCGGTGGTCGAGGCCGTCGCGGCCGGCGGTTTCACGCTGGCGCAGCGCACCCGGCTCGCGGCGCAGGCCTTCGTGCACACCGCGACCTACGACGTGGCGGTCGCTTCCTGGATGGGCGACGTCGCCACCAGCACCGACGAGGTCGAGGGTGAGCACACCGGCTTCCCCGCATGGGTCGGCGGCACGTGGACGCGCTCGACGGTGCTCCGGTACGGCGAGAACCCGCACCAGGCCGCGGCGCTGTACACCGCCGGCGACGGCGCGCGGGGGCTGGCCCAGGCGACCCAGCTGCACGGCAAGGCGATGAGCTACAACAACTACGTCGACGCCGACGCGGCCTGGCGTGCGGCGCACGACCACGGCGACCAGCCCACCGTCGCGATCATCAAGCACGCCAACCCGTGCGGCATCGCCGTCGGCACCGACGTGGCGGACGCCCACGCCAAGGCCCACGCGTGCGACCCGGTGTCGGCGTTCGGCGGTGTGATCGCTGCGAACGTGCCGATCACCCTGGCGGCGGCCCAGCAGATCGCGCCGGTGTTCACCGAGGTGGTCCTGGCGCCCGCCTTCGACGACGACGCCCTCGAGCTGCTGTCCCAGAAGAAGAACGTCCGCCTCCTGGTCGTGGACACCCCGCCGGCCGCCCGCCTCGAGCAGCGGTCGATCAGCGGTGGTCTGCTCGTGCAGCAGGCGGACCGGATCGACGCCGCGGGCGACGACCCGACCACGTGGACGCTCGCCGCGGGCGAGGCCGCCGACGAGGCCACGCTGGCCGACCTCGCGTTCGCCTGGCGCGCCGTCCGGGCGGTGAAGTCGAACGCGATCCTGCTCGCTGCCGACGGCGCCTCGGTCGGGGTCGGGATGGGGCAGGTCAACCGCGTGGACTCGTGCCGGCTCGCCGTCGAGCGCGCCGACGCGGACGGCCAGGCGCGGGCGCGCGGTTCGGTCGCCGCGTCGGACGCGTTCTTCCCGTTCGCCGACGGCCTCCAGGTGCTGCTGGACGCCGGGGTGCGCGCCGTCGTGCAGCCGGGCGGCTCCGTGCGTGACCCCGAGGTGATCGAGGCGGCGAAGGCAGCCGGCGTCGCCCTGTACCTGACCGGGACGCGGCACTTCGCCCACTGAGCGGGCACCGTCCGGGACCGTGCGGACGGCGGTCCCGGACGAGTCCGTGCGGTGACGGCGGCCGCCGCGGAAGCGGTCAGCGCGCGCTGGGGACGATCGCCGCCAGCACGCCGAGGACCAGGGCGAACGCAGCCAGGGTCAGCACGTCGAGAGCGCGTGAGCGCACCGCCAACGCGTTCGGTCCGGGGGCCGGGCGGACCGCCCGCACGACGGCGCACACCAGCAGCTGCAGCGCGAGCAGACCAGCCGCCGCGCGGGTGCCGAGCACCAGGGCGCCGACCACCACGAGCGCGATCCCGAGCACCACCAGCAGGACCGAACGCGGCAGGCGAGGGCGGCGCCGGGCGACCAGCGGGACGGCTCCCGTTGCGGGCGACGGCGAGGACGCAGCCGTCGGTGGCACGGCGCCGGGATCGCTCATCGAGATGCCGCCCGCGTCGATCCAGGGCCACGTGGACGCGGTGGCGGACGGGGTGCGGGGTGCGCCACCAGAGGTCGGTGCGCCCGTCGGCGCACGACCGACCGCATGCTCAGCGCCCATCCGTGCCTCCCTCTCGGCAGACTACCGTGGCCCGGTGCGCAGCAACCCGGCCGCCCGTGACGTGCTGGTGGTGGGCGCCGGCCTGGCCGCCACGCGCACCGTGGTCGAGCTGCGCACCGCCGGGTTCGACGGCCACATCCACGTGCTGGGTGCCGAGGGCGTGCCGCCGTACGACCGGCCGCCGCTGTCCAAGCACCTGCTCGACCGCACCGCACCCGCCTGGCTGACCGACGAGCTCGGGGTGGACGTCGCGGCCCTGGCCGACCGCGTCGAGCTGGACCGACCCGCTCGCGCCCTGCTGCTCGAGGAGCCCGGACGGCCCGGTGTCGCCACGGACACGGGCCCGGTGCGCGCCGACCACGTCGTGCTGGCGACCGGCGCCCATGCCGTCCGCCCGCCCGCCTGGCGCTCCGCCCGCACGCTGCACACCACAGCCGACGCCGACCAGCTGCGTGCCGCACTCGCGGCCGGTGGGCCGCTGGTGGTGATCGGCGCGGGCTGGATCGGCGCCGAGGTGGCCGGTGTGGTCGCGGCGAGCGGCAGCCCGGTGACCGTCGTCGAGGCGGCGGACGCCCCGCTGAGCGTCGCGCTGGGCAGCCGCGTCGGTGCGCTGACGGCGCCCTGGTACGCGGCGGCCGGCGTCCAGCTGCTGACCGGCGTGCCCGTCGCTGCCGTGGAGGACGGCGGCGTCCGGCTCGCCGACGGCCGACGGCTGCCTGCGGCCACGGTGCTGGCCGCGATGGGCGCCCGGCCGGCGACCGGCTGGCTGGGGGACAGCCTGCCGCGGGACGCGTCCGGTGCCGTCCGGGTCGACGAGCGCTACCGGGTCCTGGCGGATCACCGGCCGGTCCCGGGCGTCTGGGCCGTCGGCGACGTGGCGCTGCGTCGGTCGGCCCGGCACGGCTGGGTCCCCGGCGGGCACTGGGAGGCGGCGCTGCGCGGACCTGAGGCGCTGGCGCACCACCTGGTGACGCTGGACGACGCCGTGCTGGACGACCCCGTGCCGGACGACCCCGTGCTGGACGACCCCGCCCTGGTCGACCCCGCGCCGGAGGTGTTCTCCACCCAGCTGGGCCACGACCTGGTGCTGCTCGGCCAGCCCGGCGCCGCCGACGAGGTCGTCGTCCGCGGCGACCCGACGGCGTCCGCCGGCTGGAGCGTCCTCTGGCTCGCCGGCGACCGTGTCACCGCGGTCCTGGTCGTCGACCGGCACCGGGAGGTCGGTCCCGCACGGCGTGCGTTCGGCGGCGCGGAGCTGCCGCGGGTCGACGCCGCGGCGGCTGCTGACCGCGACGTGCCGCTGCGCACGCTGCTCAGCAGACCGCCCGCCGCCTGACCACCGAGGGTGGCAGACGACGGGCGGTGCGCGACGGATCGACCCGGCGTCAGGGCACGACGACGACCTCTTCCTCCTCCTCGCCGAACAGGTCGTCCTCGACGGGCTCGCGGGTGAACGCCCGGTACAGCACGCCGGACACCGCGGCGCCGAGCAGCGGCGCCGCCCAGAACAGCCAGAGCTGCTTCAGCGCCCAGCTCTCGGAGAAGATCGCCGTGGCCAGCGAACGCGCCGGGTTCACCGACGCGTTGGTGATCGGCAGCAGCACCAGGATGATCGTGGACAGGGTCAGGCCGACGGCGAACGGCACGTGTTGCAGGTTCGCGCGCCGGTCGGTGGCGGCGAGGATCACCGCGACGAAGATCGCCGTACCGACTGCCTCGGCGAGCAGCGCGGCGCCCATCCCGAAGGTGACGCCCGACGTGATCTGGTTCTGCGCCAGCACGCGGGCCAGCGGCGAGTGCGTGCCGTAACCGGTGGACACCGTGCTGAACAGCGTACGGACGCTCCCGCCGTTCGAGCGGTCGAGGATCTGGGCGAGCCCGCTGGGCACGGTGAGGAAGAGCACCGCGGCGCCGAGCGTCCCGCCGACCACCTGGGCCAGCCAGTAGGGGAGGACGTCGACCCACCCCGTGCGGCCCGCCACGGCGGCACCGAACGTCACAGCCGGGTTGAAGTGTCCGCCGGAGATCCTGCCGAACGCGATGATGCTCGCCAGCACCGCGATGCCGAACGCGAGCGCGACCGCGAGCGTGCCGCCCACTCCGCTGAACGTCGAGTACAGGGCCACGCCGACGCCGGCGAACACGAGGAAGAAGGTCCCGAGCGCCTCGACACCGAGCTTGGCGGCCAGCGAGGGCCCCTCGACGTAGGTCTCGACGTCCTCGTCGAGCACCAGCTCGCCCTCGGCGGTGACGTCGGCCAGCTCCTCGGGCTCCGACACCGGCTCGGGATGGGTGCCGGCCGGGACGGCCTCGGTCTCGACGGGTGCGTCGGACGCGGTCGCCGCCGTGATGTCGGCGGGGTCGGGCTTCTGCTGGGACATGGCCGTCCTTCGTGAGTATGGGTGGGGATCGGGGGATCGGGCCCCAGCATGCCAGTCGGCGATGTGGTGCGTCAGACCGCCTCCAGGGACCCCCGCCGCGAGATCTCTCGATGTCGAGTAATCTGGCGCGCGGCACCCCATCCGTGCCGGCCCCGGCCCTCAGGAGAGCCCGCATCATGGCGAAGATCACCGTCGTCGGTCCGGTCGTCGAGCTCGACGGCGACGAGATGACCCGGATCATCTGGCAGTTCATCAAGGACCGTCTGATCCACCCGTACCTCGACGTCGACCTCCTGTACTACGACCTGTCGATCCAGCACAGGGACGCGACCGACGACCAGGTGACCATCGACGCGGCGCATGCGATCGCGGAGCACGGCGTCGGCGTCAAGTGCGCGACGATCACGCCCGACGAGGCCCGGGTCGCCGAGTTCGGCCTGAAGAAGATGTGGAAGAGCCCCAACGGGACGATCCGCAACATCCTCGGCGGCGTCGTGTTCCGCGAGCCGATCATCATCAGCAACATCCCGCGCCTGGTGCCGGGCTGGACCAAGCCGATCGTCATCGGCCGTCACGCCTTCGGCGACCAGTACCGCGCCACCGACTTCGTCGTCCCGGGCGCCGGCACGCTGACGCTGACCTTCACCCCGGCGGACGGCTCCGCGCCGATCAGCCAGGACGTCGTGGTCTACCCCGAGGCCGGCGGCGTCGCGATGGGCATGTACAACTTCACGGAGTCGATCAAGGACTTCGCGCGCGCCTCGTTCGCCTACGGTCTGCAGCGCGGCTACCCGGTGTACCTCTCGACCAAGAACACGATCCTCAAGGCGTACGACGGGCAGTTCAAGGACCTGTTCGCCGAGGTGTTCGAGACCGAGTACAAGGCGCAGTTCGACGCGGCCGGTCTGACCTACGAGCACCGCCTGATCGACGACATGGTCGCCTCCGCCCTCAAGTGGGAGGGCGGCTACGTCTGGGCGTGCAAGAACTACGACGGCGACGTGCAGTCCGACACCGTGGCCCAGGGCTTCGGCTCCCTCGGCCTGATGACCAGCGTGCTGATGACGCCCGACGGGAAGACGGTCGAGGCGGAGGCCGCCCACGGCACCGTCACGCGACACTACCGCCAGCACCAGGCCGGCAAGCCGACGTCCACCAACCCGATCGCCTCGATCTACGCGTGGACGGGCGGCCTCAAGCACCGCGGCGCGCTGGACGGCACGCCCGAGGTGACGCGGTTCGCGCAGACGCTCGAGGACGTCGTGATCAAGACGGTCGAGTCCGGCGCGATGACCAAGGACCTCGCCTCGTTGGTCGGCCCGGCCCAGCCGTGGCTGACGACCGAGGAGTTCCTCGCCCAGCTCGACGAGAACCTCGCGGCACGCCTCGCCTGAGGCGCTCGCCCGGACAGCAGCACAACCGGCGGCCGGCCGCCGCGCGATCGATTCGAAGGAGAACGAACGTGTCCGCACCCACCCCCGTGCACGTGACTGTCACCGGCGCCGCCGGCCAGATCGGCTACGCGCTGCTGTTCCGGATCGCCTCGGGCCAGCTGCTCGGCCCGGACACCCCGGTCCGGCTCCACCTCCTGGAGATCCCGCAGGCGGTCAAGGCCGCCGAAGGTGTCGCGCTGGAGCTGGAGGACTGCGCGTTCCCGCTGCTCGCGGGTACGGACATCCACGACGACGCGGCGGCGGCGTTCGACGGGGTCCAGGTTGCGCTGCTCGTCGGCGCCCGCCCGCGCACCGCGGGCATGGAGCGCGGTGACCTGCTCACCGCGAACGGCGGGATCTTCGGACCGCAGGGCGCCGCGATCAACGCCGGTGCGGCGGACGACGTGCGCGTCCTCGTCGTCGGCAACCCCGCGAACACCAACGCGTACATCGCCCAGCAGCACGCACCCGACGTCCCGGCTGACCGCTTCACCGCGATGACGCGTCTGGACCACAACCGCGCGGTCGCACAGCTCGCCGCCCGCACCGGTGCAGCCGTGTCGGACATCGCCCGGCTGACCATCTGGGGCAACCACTCCGCCACCCAGTACCCGGACATCACCCAGGCGACCATCGGCGGCCGCCCGGCTCCCGAGGTGGTCGGCGACGAGGCGTGGGTCCGCGAGACGTTCATCCCGACCGTGGCCAAGCGCGGTGCGGCGATCATCGAGGCGCGCGGCGCCTCGTCGGCCGCGTCGGCGGCGAACGCCGCGGTCGACCACGTCCACACCTGGGTGCACGGCACCCCCGCAGGGGACTGGACCTCGGCCGGCGTGGTGTCCGACGGCTCCTACGGCGTCCCCGCGGGGCTGGTCTCCTCGTTCCCCGTCACGGCGGCCGACGGACGCTTCACCATCGTGCCTGACCTGCAGCTCGACCCCTTCTCGCGGGAGCGGCTCGCCGCCTCGGTCGCGGAGCTGGAGGAGGAGCGGGCCCAGGTCCGCGCCCTCCGCCTGGTCTGATCCGCACCGTCCTCGTCCCCACCTCGCCCCGGTCGGCCGCCGCGCCTGCCGGGGCGAGGTCTTGACGATCGGTGGTTTGATTCACCCAGAAACCGCCCGGGCAGGCCCGGTGCGCCGATGAAGCGGCGCCGCCTCCGGCGCGGCGTGGCGCGGCGGGAGGGCGAGGACGATGTCGGGGTCGCAGTCCGCCCTGCGAGGGGCGAACCGCGCGCTGATCGTCGACGCCGTCCGTCGTTTCGGCGGTCTGACCCAGGTCGAGCTCGCCGGCACCACCGGGTTGTCCGCCGCGACGGTGTCCAACATCGTCAAGGAGCTGCTCGGCGCCGGCGTCGTCGAGGTCCGCACCACGGTCCGCAGCGGTCGCCGTGCCCAGCTGGTCACGCTCGCGCACCGCACCGGGGTGGCTGTCGGCGTCCACATCGGCCTGCGGCACCTGCGCATCTCGCTGGCGGACGCCTCCCACGAGGTGCTGGCGGACCAGACGCTGCCGCTGCCGCCCGAGCACCGTGCGGACACCAGCCTGGACCGCGCCGCCCTGCTGATCGTCGACTTGCTCGAGCGCGTCGGGTCCGCCCTGGACGAGGTGCTCGGCATCGGCATCGCCCTGCCGGCGCCGGTCGACGTCGCCACCGGCACCATCTCCGTCCCCGGCATCATGCGGGGCTGGGACGACGTGGCCGTGGGCTACGTGATGTCCAAGCGGCTGAACCGGCCGGTGTTCGTGGACAACGACGCCAACCTCGGCGCTCTCGCCGAGAGCCGCATCGGCGCCTCGCGCGGGTACCAGGACTCGGTGTACGTGCGTGCCTCGTACGGCGTCGGCGGTGGCATCGTCATCGGCGGCCAGGTCCACCGCGGCTTCGCCGGCACCGCGGGGGAGATCGGCCACGTGCAGGTCGACGCGGGCGGCGACATCTGCCTGTGCGGCAGCCGCGGGTGCCTCAACACGGTGGTCGGTGCGCAGGCTCTCCTCGCCCCGCTGCGCGCCAGCCACGGCACGCTGGCGCTGCGCGACGTGATCGCCCAGGCGCTGAGCGGCGACCCCGGCTGCCGCCAGATCGTCGCCGACGCCGGTGCCACCATCGGCGCCGTCGTCGCCGGCCTCGGCATGGCCGTCAACCCCCAGTGCGTCGTGGTGGGCGGCGAGCTGGCCGAGACTGGCGAGATCCTGCTCGGACCCATGCGCGAGGCGATCCGCCGCCGGGTGCTGCTGAACCAGATCGCACCCCTCGAGGTGGTCCCTGCCGACCTAGGCGCGGACGCCGAGGTGATGGGTGCCCTCCTGCTCGTGCTCTCGTCGACCGATCTGTTGGTGAGGGCCGTCGACGACGAGCCGGTCGGACGCTGGGGGGTTGGTTGACTGTGGACGTCCGCACCGATTCACTGACGGGACGCACGACCGACGAGGAGCAGGAGAGCATGACGGCGACGACGCCCGACATCCGCCCACCCCTGCTGTCGATGCAGGGAGTGACCAAGCGGTTCGGTGCCGTCGAGGCCCTGATCGGCGTCGACTTCGAGGTGCGCGCCCACGAGGTCGTCGCGCTCGTCGGGGACAACGGCGCGGGCAAGTCCACCTTGGCGAAGGTCATCGCCGGTGTGCTGCGTCCCGATGCCGGCCTGGTCGAGCTCGACGGCGAGCCGGCCAGCATCACGTCCGCCAAGGCGGCCCGCGAGCTCGGGATCGCCACCGTGTTCCAGGACCTCGCGCTGTGCGAGAACCTCGACGTGACGGCCAACATCTTCCTGGGCCAGGAGGTGCGCGCGTCGGGCGGCTGGCTGGCCGAGGAGCGCATGGAGCAGACGGCTCGGCGCATCCTGCAGCAGATCACCGCCGGCATCCCGTCCGTGCACTCGCCGCTGCGCACGCTGTCGGGCGGTCAGCGCCAGGCCGTCGCCATCGCGCGGACGCTGGTCGGCCAACCCCGGCTCGTCGTGCTCGACGAGCCGACCGCGGCGCTGTCCGTCGCGCAGACCGCCGAGGTGCTGACGCACATCGAGAGGCTGCGCGACCTCGGGCTCGGCGTCGTGCTGATCAGCCACAACATGAACGACGTCCGATCCGTCTCGGACCGGATCGAGGTGCTCCGTCACGGCCGCAACAACGGCTCGTTCGACACGGCGAGCACCAGCTACGAGGCGATCATCGCCGCGATCACGGGCGCCTCGTCGAACCGGCCGGTCTCGCACCTGCGCTCCGTGATCTGAGAAGCACCGACCGGTCGGTGCGGTCGTCAGCCGCCTGAGCGGAGCTGGTCGAGCCGTGCGACGAGTGCGGCCTCCTCGACGGCGTCCCGCGTCTCCACCTCGACGAGCTTGTCGCGGCTGGTCGCGCCGCGCACCAGCCGGACCCGCCGGGCGGGGACTCCGACGGCCGCGGCGACGGCGTCGAGCGCCGCGTCGGTCGCCTTGCCGTCGACCGCACGCTCGTGGACGCTGACGACCAGCCGGCCGCCGTGCTCCCCGCCGACGCCCGTCCGCGACGACCCCGGGCGCACGCGGATCTCCAGACGCATGCCGTGATCGTGCCGCACCCGGGCACGCCGGGTGAACTTCGTCGGTCCCGATCTAGAGTTCAAGAAGTGATGACAAGCGCGTCGCCGCACCGCGCAGTGCCTGAACTCGGGCGGATCCGGACGTGAACACCGGGGCACGGTCAGACCTTGTCGATGGCAACGGACGCCAATGTCACGGCAAGGTCACGATGCGGTGAGGGTACGGACACGGCCTTGCGTTCATGAGTTGACGCGATGAGGTGCCCTGCCTAGTGTCTGTCCGGACCCGCGGGGTCGCGGTGTGCAGTGTGGCACGAGGAGCGTGAAATGACGGACGGCCCAGTCATCCTGGAGATGCGGTCGATCACCAAGGTGTTCCCGGGCGTCCGGGCGCTGGACCGGGTGAGCATGCAGGTTCGTGCCGGTGAGATCCACGCGATCTGCGGGGAGAACGGTGCGGGCAAGTCGACTCTGATGAAGGTCCTGTCGGGTGTGTACCCGTACGGCACCTACGAGGGCGAGATCAACTACCTCGGCGACGAGGTGCGGTTCAAGGACATCAAGTCCAGCGAGCACGCGGGGATCGTGATCATCCACCAGGAGCTCGCGCTGATCCCCGAGCTCTCCATCACGGAGAACATCTTCCTCGGCAACGAGGTCAAGGGCCCGCTCGGCATCGACTGGGCCGAGGCCCGTCGTCGCGCGGTCGACCTGCTGGCCCGCGTCGGCCTCGACGAGTCGCCCGACGAGGTGATCAAGAACATCGGCGTCGGCAAGCAGCAGCTGGTCGAGATCGCCAAGGCGCTCTCGAAGAACGTGAAGCTGCTCATCCTGGACGAGCCCACGTCGGCCCTCAACGAGGACGACTCGGCGCACCTGCTGGACCTGCTGCGGGGCCTGCGCTCCCGTGGTCTGACCAGCATCATGATCTCGCACAAGCTCAACGAGATCGCGGCCATCGCCGACTCGATCACCATTATCCGCGACGGCAAGTCGGTCGAGACGCTGGACGTCGGCGCCGGCGGCGTGGACGAGGACCGGATCATCCGCGGGATGGTCGGCAGGTCCCTCGAGGCGCGGTTCCCCGAGCACACGCCCAACATCGGCTCCACGTTCTTCGAGGTGCGGGACTGGACGGTCGAGCACCCGCAGGTGCCGGGCCGCCTCGTCTGCAAGGGCTCGAGCTTCCACGTCCGCCGCGGCGAGATCGTCGGCTTCGCGGGCATCATGGGCGCCGGTCGCACCGAGCTCGCCCGCTCCCTGTTCGGCCGTTCCTACGGCCGCTACCTGGGCGGCCAGATCATCATCGACGGCCGGCCGGTCTCCATCCACACCGTCCAGCAGGCCATCGACCACAAGGTCGCCTACGTCCCTGAGGACCGCAAGGCGCTCGGCCTCAACCTGCTCGACACGATCCAGGACACCGTCGTCGCGGCGGACCTGCGGCGCATCTCCAAGCGCTCGGTGATCGACCCGGACGCGGCGTACCTGGCGGCGGAGCGGTACCGCAAGGCGCTGAACGTCAAGGCGAACTCCGTGACCGAGGGTGTGGTCAAGCTCTCCGGCGGCAACCAGCAGAAGGTGCTGCTCGGCAAGTGGATGTTCCCGGAGCCGGACCTGCTGATCCTCGACGAGCCGACGCGCGGCATCGACGTCGGCGCGAAGTTCGAGATCTACGGCCTGATCAACCGCCTCGCCGACGCCGGCAAGGGCGTGGTCGTCATCTCCTCCGAGCTGCCTGAGCTGCTCGGCCTGTGCGACCGCATCTACACGATCTTCGAGGGCGCCATCACCGGCGTCGTCGACAGGGCGGACGCCACGCAGGAGTCCCTCATGCGCCTCATGACCGGCGCGGCCTCGGCCGCCACCCACTGAAGCCTCTCGGGCACGAAGGAATCTCGACGATGAAGTCTCTGAAGCAGTTGTTCAGCGGTGGCGCACGCCAGTTCGGCATGGTGTTCGCCCTCGCGGCGCTGATCGCGATCTTCCAGGTCACGACCCACAGCAAGGTTCTGACGCCGACCAACGCGCAGAACATCATCAACGGCAACGCCTACGTGCTGATCCTGGCGATCGGCATGGTGCTGGTGATCATCGCCGGGCACATCGACCTGTCGGTCGGTTCGGTCGCAGCCGTGGTCGGCATCGTGGTGGCGCTGGCGAT
>NCKG01000311.1:0-1835 GCA_002279095.1 Cellulomonas sp. 14-74-6 | reverse complement strand
TTGAGCGCCTCGATCGCCGCGGGGCCGGCGTTGAACACCTGCGTGGTGAGGGTGGGCGTACCGGCCGCCCTGAGGCGCGCGGCGAACAGGCCACGGCCCACGCCGACGAGAGCCGGTGCGTGCGTGACGTTGGCGAAGTAGCCGAGGCGCAGCTCGCCGGCGGGTCCGCTGGGCTGCGGGCTGGCGACTCCTGCGGCAGGGCTGCAGGCGGCGAGCGCCGCTGCGACGGCGGCGACGGCGAGCGCGGGTCGGCGGCGGGCCCGCCGGGTGCGGGCCAGCGCGCCGGCGAGGACGGGGGTGCGAGACATGGGGGGAGCCTCTCGGTGGGTGTGCTGGGGGCAGCAGGGACCCGCCTCAGATCGCGTCCGGTTCAGATCGCGTACTGGACGGGCCGTCCCCCCGGACACCGCGCCGCCGTCAGCGGATCGCCGACCATCCCGGCGGCCAGGGTCACGCCGTCGTGCGGGTCGACGACCAGGAAGGCTCCGGTGCGACGGGACACCACGTACTCCTCGGCCGCGATCGGCGCGGCGAGCCGCAGTCCGACCTGACCGATGTCGTTGAGGGCGAGCGAGTCGGCCGGCTCGATGGTCGCAGTGTCGAGGTCGAGGCGGCCGTCGAGCTCGCGCACCACGGCCTGGACCGTCCTCGTCGTGTGCTTGACCAGGACGCGGGCACCCGGCCGCAGCGGCCGGTCCGACAGCCAGCACACGGTCGCGCGCACGTCCTGCGTGGTGCTCGGTGCGTCCGTGGCAGCGGCGAGCAGGTCCCCACGAGCGATGTCGAGGTCGTCGGCCAGGCGCAGCGTGACGGACTGAGGCGCGAACGCCGCGTCGAGGTGACCGTCGGCCGTGTCGATGGCCTGCACGGTCGTCGTGCGGCCCGACGGGAGGGCCACGACGGGGTCCCCGACGGCCACCACCCCCGCAGCGATCTGGCCGGCGTACCCGCGGTAGTCGCGCAGCCGCGGATCGCGGGCCGCGTCCTGCGGACGCAGCACCACCTGGACGGGGAACCGGAACGCCTCGGTGACCGGGTCGGCACCGGCAGGCAGCTCCTCGAGCAGCTCGAGCAGGCTCGGCCCGCCGTACCAGGGAGTGCGCGGCGACCGGTCGACGACGTTGTCGCCGTCCAGGGCGGACACCGGAAGGGTCCGCACGTCGTCGAGCCCGAGGTCGGCCGCGGCGGCCTGCACCTGCGCCGAGACGTCGGCGAAGACCGCCTCGTCGAAGCCGACCAGGTCGAACTTGTTCACCGCGACCACGACGTGCGGCACCCGCAGCAGGGATGCGACGGCGAGGTGGCGGCGGGTCTGCTCCAGCAGGCCCTTGCGTGCGTCGACGAGCAGGACGACGACGTCCGCCGTGCTGGCGCCGGTCACGGTGTTGCGGGTGTACTGCACGTGACCCGGGCAGTCGGCGAGGATGAACGACCGGCGCGCGGTGGCGAAGTAGCGGTACGCGACGTCGATCGTGATGCCCTGCTCGCGCTCGGCACGCAGGCCGTCCGTCAGCAGCGCCAGGTCGGTCGCCTCGAGGCCCCGGTCGCGGCTGACGCGTGCGACGGCGTCGAGCTGGTCGGTCAGCACGGACTTGGAGTCGTAGAGCAGCCGGCCGACCAGGGTCGACTTGCCGTCGTCCACGGATCCGGCGGTGGCCAGGCGCAGCAGCGTCGCCATCAGAAGTACCCCTCCTTCTTGCGGTCCTCCATGGCGGCCTCCGAGAGGCGGTCGTCGGCACGGGTCGCGCCTCGTTCGGTCAGCCGCGTGGCGGCGACCTCGTCGACCACGTCCTGCACGTCGGTCGCGTCGCTCTCCACCGCGCCGGTGCAGGACA
>NCKG01000032.1:0-11653 GCA_002279095.1 Cellulomonas sp. 14-74-6 | reverse complement strand
AGCAGCTCGACCGCCGGCACCCCGGGACCGGGCAGCTCGTCGGCGTCGACACGCCAGACCGCCGCGACGTGCGCACGTGCCGCGGGGTCGTCGATCCGTCGGTAGCCGGGCAGCTGGTCCGCCTTCTGACCGTGCTCGCGGCCACCCTGGCCGTTCCCCTGACCGGTGACGGCGCCGTAGCCGCTGCTCGGACGGCCGGGCAGGCCGAGCGCGAGCGCGAGGTTGATGGCCGCGGTCACGGTCGCCGTGCCCTGCGTGCTCTGCTCCACCCCCCGTCCGGTGAGGACGACGAGGCCGCGCCCGCCGTGCACCGGTGCGGCCGCGGCGAGCAGCCGCGCGGTCCGCCGCAGGTCGGCCGCCGGCACGCCGCAGACCTGCTCCGCCCGTTCCGGCCACCACAGCGCCACGCTGCGGCGCACCTCGTCCGCCCCCGTCACCCGCTGCTCCAGGTAGCGGGCGTCCACCCGCCCCTCGGCCCACAGCACGTGCAGCAGCGCGAGCAGCACCACGAGGTCCGTGCCCGGCACCGGCTGGAGGTGGACCCCCTGGCCACCGTCGGTCAGTGCCGCCGTTGCGGTGTGCCGCGGGTCCACCACGACGAGGGCGCCCGCTGCCCGGGCCGCCGCCAGGTGCGCCGTGGCGGGTGGCATCGTCTCGGCCAGGTTGCTGCCGAGCAGCAGCACCGCCTGCGCCCCGCCGACGTCGCTCAGCGGGAAGGGGAGCCCCCGGTCGACGCCGAGGGCACGGTTGGCGGCCGCCGCCGCGCTCGCCATGCAGAACCGGCCGTTGTAGTCGATGAACGGGGTTCGCAGCACCACGCGGGCGAACTTGCCCAGCAGGTAGGCCTTCTCGTTGGTCAGACCTCCCCCGCCGAACACCGCGACCGCGTCCCGGCCGTGCGTGTCCTGCACGGCGCGCAAGCGGTCGGCGACGTGGTCGAGCGCCTGGTCCCACGTCACCGGGTGCTGCTTCCCGTCCGTGCCTCGCAGCAGCGGCGAGGTGAGCCGGTCCGGTGCCCGGAGCACCTCGGCACTGGTCCAGCCCTTCTGGCACAGGCCGCCACGGCTGGTCGGGAACGGGCGGCCGGCGACCGTGACCGGGGGTGCCGCGGCGTCGGTCGCGGGGGTCAGCGTCATGGCGCACTGCAGCGCGCAGTACGGGCAGTGCGTGTCGACCGACGATCTGCGCGCGGCCGTCGGCCGGGTGGCCGTCGCCGGGGTGGCCGTCGCCGGGGTGGCCGTCGCCGGGGTGGCCGTCGCGTCGGTGGCGGTTGACGTGGGCGGGCTGCCGCTCACTCAGATCACGGCCGAGCTCAGTGCGGCGCCTCGGCGGCGGTAGACCGCCCAGGTGGTGACCCCGAGCAGCGCGTACACCGCCACGAACGTCCACAGCGCCGGCTCGAGGCTGCCCGCGAGCGTGTGCGACAGGGCGAACCCGCGCGGGATCAGGAAGCCGCCGAACGCGCCGACGGCCCCGGCGATGCCGATGCAGCCCGCCGCGGCCTTGCGGGCGACGGCCGTCTCGTCCGGCGTGGTGGCGCCGAACCGGAACACGGCCGGGATCATCCGGTACGTCGCGCCGTTCCCGGCGCCGCTGGCGACGAACAGGACGAGGAAGGAGCCGAGGAACAGCGCGAAGCCCGTGGTGCGCAGCGCGACGACGGCCGTCGTCGTGGCGACCGCCATCACCGCGAACGAGCCGATCGTGGTGCGTGCACCGCCCCAGCGGTCCGCGAGCGTCCCGCCCCACGGCCGTGCCACCGAGCCGACCAGGGCACCGAGGAACGCGACGTTGGCGGTGACGTGCGGGAAGGAGGACCGCAGCAGCGTCGGGAACACGCCGGCGTACCCGATGAACGACCCGAACGTGCCGATGTACAGCGCCGAGATGATCCACGTGTGCCGGTTGCGCACGGCCGCCCCGACCGTCCGCGGCGCACCCTTGGCCGACGTCAGGTTGTCCATGTACCGCCGGGCCGCGAACGCCGCGAGCAGCACCAGCGGGACGAACATCAGCCCGGCTCGCTCCAGCCGCAGGCCGGCGCCGGTGACCACCACCAGCGGGACGGCGAGCTGGACCGCCGCCGTGCCGAGGTTGCCGCCGGCCGCATTGAGGCCGAGCGCCCTGCCCTTCTCCGCCTCCGGGTAGAAGAACGAGATGTTCGACATCGAGGAGGCGAAGTTCCCGCCGCCGAGACCGGCGAGCGCCGCGACCAGCAGCAGCGTGCCGAAGGAGGTGCCGGGCCGCTGCACGACGAACGCCAGCGCGGTGGCGGGCAGCAGGAGCAGGAGCGCCGAGACCACGGTCCAGTTGCGGCCGCCGAACAACGGCACCGCGAAGGTGTACGGGATCCGCAGCGTGGCGCCGACCAGGCTCGGCAGCGCGATCAGCCAGAACTGCTGGTCGACCGTCAGGTGGAAGCCGGCGGCCGCGAGCTGCGGCACCACGATGCTCCACGATGCCCACACGGAGAAGCCGAGGAACTCCGCGAAGATCGACGGGACCAGGTTGCGGCGCGCGATGCGTCGGCCGGTGGACCGCCAGAACTCCGGGTCCTCCGGATCCCACCGGTCGATCCAGCGACCGCGCCGGGCGGACGCCGGGCCGGCGTCCCGCGCCGGGACGTCGGTGGAGGTCAGGCGGTCGGGTGCTGCGAGGGTCTCGGGCGTCGTCATGTCGTCTCCTGCGCGTCGTCGGGGGCCCGCTCGGTGCCGTGGACGCTAGGAAGGCCGTGTTTCCGGCGCGGTGGCCGGGCTGTTACCTCCGCGGAAAGAAGAACGCACGGTCGCGCCGGCGCCGCGGTGAGAACTCGCGCCGCCGGGCAGAGGGGTGCCGGCAGCGGCCGGTGGGGGCGCGGCCCGCCTCACAGCGGGCACCGCGGCGGTGTGCGCGAAAGGTTCCACACGCGAAACGAGGTCGGCACGCCTGGCGAAACATGCCGTTCGTACGGTCGCAGCCCACAGCGGCCTGCCGGGGCCGCCCGGAGACGGACCGAGGTGCACATGTCCCGCAGGCCCAGCCAGCTCGTCGTCGTCGGTGGCGGCATGGTCGCCCAGCGTCTGGTCGAGGCGGTGCGTGCCCGCGACGAGGGCGGCACCTGGCAGGTCACGGTGCTCGCCGAGGAGCCGCGAGCGCCGTACGACCGCGTGGCGCTGACGTCGTACTTCTCCGGACGCGACCCGGAGAGCCTGGCCCTCGGCGCGCCGCAGCTGTGGGCCGACCCACGGGTGACGCTGCTGCGCGGCACCACCGTGACGGAGGTCGACCGGGACGCCCGCACGGTGCGGACCGCCGACGGCCGCGCGTTCGGCTACGACCACCTGGTGCTGGCGACCGGGTCACGGGCTGCGGTGCCGGCGATCCCCGGTGCGGACCTGCCCGGCGTGTTCGTCTACCGCACGCTCGACGACGTGGCCGCCCTGCGTGGCTGGGTCGAGCAGGAGGCCGAAGGGCGCGGGCGCCCCGTGCGGGGGGCCGTCATCGGCGGTGGCCTGCTGGGCCTGGAGGCTGCCGGCGCGCTGCGGGCGCTGGGGGCGCGCACGACCGTCGTCCAGTTCGGCACGCACCTGATGTCCGCGCAGATCGACCTGGGCGGGGGGCAGGTGCTGCGCCGGTTGATCGAGGGGCTCGGCGTGGAGGTGCGGGTGGACACCGCGACCTCCCGCATCCGGTCCGACGAGCGGGGCAACGCCGGCCGGTTGGAGTTCGCCGACGGCGGCCGGCTCGACGTGGACGTGGTCGTGCTGGCCACCGGCGTGACGCCCCGGGACGAGCTGGGACGCGCGGCGGGTCTGCCGGCCGGCGCCCGCGGGGGCGTGGTGGTCGACCAGGCGTGCCGCACGCAGGACCCGCACGTCTCGGCGGTCGGCGAGGTCGCGTGCATCGACGGCGCCTGCATCGGCCTGGTCGCCCCCGGCTACGCGATGGCCGAGGTGGTGGTCGACCGGCTGCTGGGCGGGTCGGCCGTGTTCCCCGGTGCCGACACGGCGACCAAGCTCAAGCTGTCCGGCGTGGACGTCGCGAGCTTCGGCGACGCGTTCGCCAGCACGCCCGGGGCGCTGGAGGTGGTGCACTCCGACCCGGCGACCGGCGTCTACAAGAAGCTCGTCGTGTCCGACGACGCGCGCACCCTCCTCGGTGGCGTGCTGGTGGGCGACGCGTCCGCCTACGCGAGCCTGCGCCCGATGGTCGGCCGCCCGCTCGGCGCCGACGCCTCGGCCTACCTGCTGCCCGCCGGCGGCTCGGCGCCCGTCGGCGGCGACCTGCCGGACGACGCCACCGTCTGCTCGTGCAACAACGTGTCCGCCGGCACGGTGCGCGCCGCGGTCACCGAGCACGGCTGCACGGACGTCGCCGGAGTGAAGGCCTGCACGCGCGCCGGCACCAGCTGCGGGTCGTGCGTGCCCCTGGTCAAGCGGCTGGTCGGCGAGCAGCTGGCCAAGGCCGGCGTCGCCGTGAGCAACGGCCTGTGCGAGCACATGGCGCTGTCCCGGGCGCAGCTGTTCGACGCGGTGCGGGTCACGGGCCTGCGCACGTTCAGCGAGATCATGCGCCGGCACGGGACGCCGGCCGCCGGCCGCGGTTGCGACATCTGCAAGCCGGTGGTCGCCTCGATCCTCGCCTCGCTGGACGACGGGCACGTGCTCGACGACGAGCGCGCCGCCCTCCAGGACACCAACGACCACGTGATGGCGAACCTGCAGAAGGACGGCTCCTACTCGGTGGTGCCGCGGATCCCGGGCGGCGAGGTCACGCCGGAGGGCCTGCTGGTGATCGGCCGGGTGGCCAAGGACTACGGGCTGTACACCAAGATCACCGGCGGGCAGCGGATCGACCTGTTCGGCGCCCGGCTCGAGCAGCTTCCGCAGATCTGGCAGCGGCTGGTCGACGCGGGATTCGAGTCGGGGCACGCCTACGGCAAGTCGGTCCGCACGGTGAAGTCGTGCGTCGGCTCCACGTGGTGCCGCTACGGCGTCCAGGACGCGGTGTCCCTCGCGGTGCTGCTCGAGCTGCGGTACCGGGGGCTGCGCTCGCCGCACAAGCTCAAGCTCGGCGTCTCCGGGTGCGCCCGCGAGTGCGCCGAGGCCCGTGCCAAGGACGTCGGCGTCGTGGCCACCGATCGCGGCTGGAACCTGTACGTCGGCGGCAACGGCGGGTTCACGCCGCGGCACGCGCGGCTGCTCGCGGAGGACCTGGACACCGACACCCTGGTGCGCACCGTGGACCGGTTCCTCATGTACTACATCCGCACCGCCGACCGCCTGCAGCGCACGGCGCCGTGGATCGACGAGGTCGACGGCGGGCTGGACGGTGTGCGGTCGGTGGTGCTCGAGGACAGCCTGGGCATCGCGGCCGACCTGGACGAGGCGATGGCGCGGCACGTCGCGGTCTACGAGGACGAGTGGAAGGCGACGCTCGACGACCCGGAGAAGCTGCGCCGGTTCGCCTCGTTCGTCAATGCGCCGACGACGGCCGACCCCTCCCTGGCGTACGTCGCCGAGCGCGGCCAGCCGCGCCCCGCGACATCCGACGAACGGGCGGATCCCGCCGTGCTGATCGCGGGCACCACGCTGGCGGTGCGGTCATGAGCCGCACCCAGCCCGGCTGGACGCTGGTGTGCCAGCTGACCGACCTGGTGCCCGAGCGCGGTGCCGCGGCCCTCGTCGACGGGGCGCAGGTGGCCCTGTTCCGGGTGGGCGACCGCGAGGTGCTGGCGGTGCAGCAGCTCGACCCGTACAGCGGTGCGCACGTGATGTCCCGCGGCATCGTCGGCTCGCGGGCCGGAGCCGTCACCGTCGCCTCGCCGATGTACAAGCAGGTGTTCGACCTGCGCACCGGACGGTGCCTGGACCCGGTCGGCAAAGAGCCGCACGACCTGCGGACCTGGCCCGTGCGGGTGGAGGACGACGTGGTCCTGGTCGGCAGGGCCGGCACGCTGGTCGACGCCCTCGCCGCGCCGCACCTCGTTACGCCCGCCACCCTCGACGCGAGGGAGGCGCCGTGACCACCCTGCTCGGCATGGACCTGACCGACCGTCCCATGCTGGTGGTCGGGGGCGGCCCCGTGGCCGCACGCCGCCTCGCGCACCTGCGGGACGAGGGCGCGCGCGTCACCGTGGTGGCACCGGCGGTGTGCGAGGACGTCGTCGCCCTCCTGGACGACGTCCTCTGGGAGGCGCGTGAGGTCCGCGAGCAGGACCTCGACGGGATGTGGCTGGTGCACACGGCGACCGGGAGCCCCGCGGCCGATGCGGAGGTCGCCCGCTGGGCGGCGGCGCGCCGGATCTGGTGCGTGAACGCCGGCGACGCAGCATGCGGCTCGGCGCGCACCCCGGCGCTGACCGCCTGCGGTGAGGTGCTGGTCGGTGTGGTCTCGACCGGGTCCCCGGACCCGGGCCGGACGGCCGCGGTGCGCGACGCCCTCGCCGCCCACCTGCGCACGGGTGCGGCAGACCTGCGGCGGCGCCGACGTCCGACCGCCAAGGCGCGGGTGGAGCTGGTCGGCGGCGGCCCCGGTGCGGTGGACCTGCTGACGCTGCGTGGCCGGCAGGCGCTCGCCGAGGCGGACGTGGTGGTGGCGGACCGGCTCGGACCGACGCCGGTGCTCGACGAGCTGCCGCCCGACGTGGAGGTGGTCGACGTCGGCAAGACCCCGGGCCACCACGCCGTGCCGCAGCACGAGATCAACCGGATCCTCGTCGAGCAGGCGCAGCGCGGGCGGACGGTGGTTCGGCTCAAGGGCGGCGACCCGTTCGTCTTCGGCCGCGGCGGCGAGGAGGTCATCGCGTGCCGCCAGGCCGGCGTGCCGGTCGAGGTGGTGCCAGGCGTGAGCAGCGCCCTGGCGACACCGGCGGCGGCGGGCATCCCGGTGACCCACCGTGGGACGACGGCGGCCTTCCACGTCGTCAACGGCCACGCGGGTCTCGACCAGGCGGCGCTGACCGTGCTGCGCGAGCGCTCCGCCACCGTGGTCGTGCTGATGGGCGTGTCGGTGCTGGCCGAGCTGGTCGGCACGGCCCTGGCCGCCGGCGTCGACCCCGCCACGCCGGTGGCGATCGTCGAGGAGGGCACCACGGCGCGGCAGCGGGTGACGCGGGACCGGCTCGACGCGATCGCGGGGCGGGCGCAGGCCGTCGGGGTGCGTGCGCCGGCCGTCATCGTCGTCGGCGCCGTCGCCGCCCCCGGCCTCCTCGACGCCGAAGGTGCGCGCGACGCGGGCGTTCGCCGCGAGCCCGGCTCCGACGAGACACTGGGCGCGTGACCGACCACCTCGACCCGACCCTGGCCGGGTGCACGATGCTGGTCACCGCCGACCGGCGGGCGGGTGAGCTGGGCGGCGCCTTGCAGCGCCGCGGCGCGACCGTCCGCTACGCCCCGGCGCTGAGCATGGTGCCCAACGACAGCGACGCGCTGCTCGCCGCGGCGACGCGCGAGCTGCTCGCGGCACCGCCGGACATCGCCGTGGTGACCACCGGCATCGGCTTCCGCGCCTGGGTCGAGGCGGCGGACGCGATCGGCCTGGCCGAGCCGCTGCTGGCGACGCTGCGAGGGGCGCGCCTCGTCGCGCGCGGGCCCAAGGCCCGCGGGGCGATCCAGGCCGCCGGCCTCCAGGCGGACTGGGTGGCCGAGTCGGAGACCTCCGCGGAGGTCGCCGAGGTGCTGCTCGACGAGGGCGTCGCGGGGCTGCGCATCGCGGTGCAGCACCACGGCTCCGGTGCCGACGGTCTGGACGAGGCGTTCACCGCCGCCGGTGCGCACGTGCAGAGCCTCGTCGTCTACCGCTGGGGACCCCCGCTCGACCCGGCAGCGCTCGATGCCTCTGTCCGCGCCGCGGCCGCCGGGGAGCTCGACACGGTGGTGTTCACCTCCGCACCCGGGTGCGCGGCGTGGCTCGCCGCCGCCGACGCCGCCGGGGTGGACGCGGCGCTGCGCGGCCAGTTCGAGGCCGGAGCGCTGGTGGCCGCCGCCGTCGGCCCGATCACTGCACGGCCCCTGCTCGACCGCGGTGTCGAGCCGCTGATCCCCTCCCGGGGGCGGCTCGGCGCGCTGGTGCGCACGATCGTCGACCACTACGGCGGCGTGCAGACGCTCGAGACCGCGGCCGGCCGCCTCCAGATGCGGCGGCGGGCGGCCGTGCTGGACGGCCGCGTGCTGGCCCTGTCCCCGACCGGCATCGAGCTGCTGCGGCTGCTCGCCGACGCCGGCGGTGACGTCGTCACACCGGCGCAGGTGCTCCAGTCGCTGCCCGGCGAGTCCACCGACGTGCATGCCGCCGAGGTGGCGATCGCCCGGCTGCGCCAGGCCACCGGGAGCCGGGAGCTGGTGCGCACGGTGGTCAAGCGCGGCTACCGCCTCGCCGTGGTCGACGGGCAGGAGGACAGGTGACGGCCGCCGCCGGCACCGCCACGCCGGCCGCCCCGGTCCTGGTCGGCTGCTCCCACGGCACCGACAGCGCCGCGGGACGGGCGGCGATCCGGTCCATCCTCGACGGAGTGCGTGCAGCCCGCCCCGGGCTCGACGTCCGGGAGGCGTTCGTCGACGTGCAGCAGCCCGAGGTGGCCGACGTCGTCGCCGGGGCGACGACCGCCGGAGGTGCGGCCGTGGTGGTGCCGCTGCTGATGTCGACCGGCTTCCACGCGCGGATGGACATCGCCGCGGCAGTGGAGGGCCGGCGTGCGGCCGCCTCGCGCACCCTGGGCCCCGACGACCGCCTGGTGCAGATCCTTCTCGACCGGCTCCGCCAGGCGGGGGCCGGTGCCGGGGACGCGGTCGTCCTGGCCGCTGCCGGCTCCTCCGACCCCCTGGCGGCTGCCATGGTCGAGCAGACGCTCGAGGCGCTGCGCCGAGCCTGGCGCGACGGCCCCGTGACGGTCGGGTACGGCTCCGCCTCGTTGCCCCGGATCGCCGACGCCGTCGAGCAGGCGCGCCGCGCGGGCGCGGCCCGCGTGGTGGCGGCCTCCTACCTGCTCGCCCCCGGCTTCTTCCGCGACCGGGTGTCGGCCGCAGGTGCGGACGTCATGACGGCCCCGCTCGCCCCCGACCCGCGTCTCGTCGAGATCGTGCTCGACCGGTACGCCGAGGCGAGCGCCCTGCTGCCGGACGCCTGACGGCGTCCCGCACCGCGGTCGCCAGGTACGCCGCACGGACGGCGGGCAGGATGGACCCGTGCTGCAGCCCATGCTCGCCAGCCCGGCGCCCGGCCTCGCCGAGCTGCCGCGCGGCCCGCAGTGGGCCTACGAGATCAAGTGGGACGGCGTCCGGGCGCTCGCGGACACGACCGGGGGGCGCCTGCGCCTGTGGAGCCGCAACGGCAACGACGTCACCGCCGCGTACCCGGAGCTCGGAGGCCTCGCGGTGCTGCCCGACGCGGTGGTCGACGGCGAGATCGTCGCCATGGCGGGCGGTGCGCCTTCGTTCGCCGCGCTCGCGGCGCGGATGCACGTGCGGGACGCCGCCCGCGCTGCGGCGCTGGCCCGGTCGCAGCCCGTGACGTTCGTGGTGTTCGACGTGCTGACGTGGCAGGGCCGCGACGTCACCGCCCTGACGTACGACGAGCGCCGCGCCGTGCTGGACCTGCTGCCCCCCGTCGACCAGGTGCAGCCCTCGCCCGTCTACCCCGACGGCGACACGCTCTGGCAGGTGACCCGTGACCACGGTCTCGAAGGGGTCGTCGCCAAGCTCCGGAGGTCCACGTACCAGCCGGGCCGGCGCTCCCGGGACTGGGTGAAGCTGCCGCACCGGCGCAACCGCACGGCCCTCGTCGGCGGGTGGCGCGAGGAGGCGGCCGGCACCGGCAGGCTCGGAGCGGTGCTGCTCGGGGCGCGCGACGAAGACGGCGCGCTGCGGTACCTCGGCCGTGCCGGCAGCGGCCTGGCCGGTCCGCTGGCGACAGCGGTGCGGGGTGCGCTGGCCGAGCACGCTTGCGCCACCTCGCCGTTCGACGACCCCGTGCCGGCGGCCGACGCCCGCGGCACCCACTGGTGCGAACCGCTGGTGGTGGTCGACACCCTGTACCTGTCCCGCACCCCCGGTGGCCGGCTGCGCCAGCCGGTGGTCCGCGGGGTGCGCACGGACACCGGTCCGGACCCGTGGGAGCAGGAGTGAACGGCCAGGTGCTGGACGTGGACGGCACGCCGGTGCGCGTCACCCACCTGGACAAGGTGCTCTACCCCGCCACCGGGACCACGAAGGCGGCGGTGATCGACTACCTGGTGCAGGTGGCTCCCGCCCTGCTCGCACAGCTGCGGGACCGCCCGGTCACCCGGATGCGGTGGCCCGAAGGCACCGGTGCGGAGCGGTTCGTCGAGAAGAACGTGCCGCGGGGCGCGCCCGACTGGCTGCGGCACCGCGTGCTGCCGGCGTCCCCGGGGGAGGCCGACGAGGGCACCCGGCTGGACCTGCCCTTCCTCGACGGGCTGCCCGGCCTGGTCTGGGCCGCCAACGGCGGTGCGCTGGAGCTGCACACCCCGCAGTGGCGGGTCGGGCCGCGGGGCGGTGTCCGGCCGCCGGACCGCCTCGTCGTCGACCTCGACCCCGGACCACCGGCGGGACTCGACGAGTGCGCGACGGTGGCGCACCTGGTCGCGGAGCGGCTCGCGGCCGATGGGCTGACCGGCGCAGTCCCGGTGACCTCCGGCAGCAAGGGCATGCAGCTGTACGCGCCTCTGCCCGGTCGCCGGCCCGCGACGCAGGTGCGCGCGTACGCCCGTGACCTCGCCACCGCGGTGGCGGCCGAGCACCCGAAGCTCGTGGTCGCCGTGATGCGCCGGTCGCTGAGGCCCGGCAAGGTGCTGATCGACTGGTCCCAGAACCACCCGGCCAAGACGACGATCACGCCCTAGTCGCTGCGCGGCCGCGAGGCGCCCACCGTCGCGGCGCCGCGCTGGTGGGACGAGATCGAGCCCGGTCTGACGCAGCTGCCGATGGACGAGGTGGTCCGCCGCCTGCAGGACGACGGTGACCCGTTCGCCTGAGCGCTCCTCCGATGGCGACGTCCCGCGCCCTGCGGCAGGGTCGAGACGGGCGGACGGGCAGTCCGTCACACCCCGCTCGAGGAGGCCCGACATGGCACGCAAGCAGCTCCCGCACTACACGGTGCCCACGCTGACGCCGGAGGACGGCGCCACCGTCGCCGCGATCCTGCAGGACCGCCTGAACTCCCTGACGGACCTGCACCTGACGCTCAAGCACATCCACTGGAACGTGGTCGGTCCGCACTTCATCTCCGTGCACCTGATGCTCGACCCGCAGGTCGACGCGGTGCGCGCCCAGGCCGACGAGGTGGCCGAGCGGATCGCCACTCTCGGCGTCTCCCCCGTCGGCACCCCGGGGGCGCTCGTCGCCAGCCGCAGCTGGGACGACTACTCGCTCGGCCGTGCCGGTGCGATCGAGCACCTCGGTGCCCTGGACCGCGTGTACGAGGGCGTCATCAGCGGCCACCGCAAGGCCGCTGCCGACACGGAGGAGCTCGACACCGTCACCAACGACCTGCTGGTGGGCCACCTGCACGACCTCGAGCTGTTCCAGTGGTTCGTGCGCGCCCACCTCGAGTCCGCCGGCGGCGAGCTGAGCACCGAGGGCACCAGCACCGAGCAGGCCTCGGCGGGTGCCGCCGAGCAGGGTGCGAAGAAGGCCGCATCGCGGTGAAAGCCCAC
>NCKG01000310.1:0-1861 GCA_002279095.1 Cellulomonas sp. 14-74-6 | reverse complement strand
GGCCACCCGCTACGACAAGCTCGCCATCACCTACCGCGCCGCCGTCGTCCTGGCCGCCTGCATCACCTGGTCACGGATATAGGAGACACGCCCTAGCTGCGACGGGCGCTCGGACCGGCGAGGAGCTGGCGCGGGACCCAGCGGGGGGTGCGGCGGGGCTCGGTCTCCGTGGTGATCGGGGGGCGGCGGTCCGCAACGACGTTGCCGGTGGGGTCGGCGGTGAAGATGCGGCGACCCGGGTTCAGCAGGGTGCGGAGGAACTCGACCTGCCGGCGCGAGGCCTCCAGCTCCTCCTCGAGCTCGAGGATGCGCTTGATGCCGGCCAGGTTGACGCCCTCGTCGTGCGAGAGCCGCTGCACCTCGCGCAGCATCGTGATGTCGCGGCGGGAGTAGCGGCGGCCACGGCCGGTGGTGCGGCCCGGCTGCACCAGGCCCAGGCGGTCGTACTGGCGCAGGGTCTGGGGGTGCATGCCGGCCAGCCGCGCAGCTACCGAGATGACGAACACCTTGGCGTCGTCGTCCACACCCCTCACCTCCGTACGTCCTACCTGGTCACGTACGCGCCTGGGCCATCAGGTCGGCCCGCACGTCCTGGTCCGCCGTCGCCTTGGCGAAGGCCTCGACGGCCTCCTTCGCGGCACCGGACAGCCGCTGCGGCACCGCCACCTGCACGGTGACCAGCAGGTCACCCGTCGCCTTGGCGGCGTGGATGCCCTTGCCCTTGACGCGCAGGGTGCGGCCCGACGGCGTGCCGGCCGGCACCTTGACCCGGACGGTGGACCCGTCCAGCGTCGGCACGTCGACCTGCGCGCCGAGCGCAGCCTCGTCGAACGAGACCGGCACCGTGATGCGCAGGTTGTCGCCCTCGGCACTGAACACCGGGTGGGGGGTGACGGACACGGTGATGACCAGGTCGCCCGGCTCGGCGCCGCGCTCCCCCGGCCGACCCTTGCCGCGCAGCCGGATCTTCTGGCCGTCGCGGACGCCGGCCGGGATCCGGGCGGTGACCGTGCGGCCCTCCACGGACAGCGACACCGTCGACCCCTCGGCGGCCGTGCGGAACGGCAGCGTGGTGGTGGCCGTCAGGTCGATGCCGGGCTGCGGTCCACGCTGCTGGGTGAACCCACCACCGCCACCGAACAGCCCGCCGAGGATGTCGTCGAAGCCGCCGCCACCGCCGGTGGAGTACCGGACGCGGGTGCCACCCTGGCCGCCGGCACCGAACATGCCGCCGAACAGGTCCTCGAACCCGGCGGCGCCGCCCCGGCCACCGCCGGGCGCGGTGAACCGGGCACCGCCGGCCATCGCGCGCAGCTGGTCGTACTGCTGACGCTGCTCGGTGTCCGAGAGGACGGCGTACGCCTCGCCGATGTCCTTGAACCTGGCCTCGGCGGTGGCGTCCCCCGGGTTGTGGTCCGGGTGCAGCTGCCGTGCGAGCTTGCGGTAGGCCTTCTTGATGGTCGCGGCGTCGGCGTCCTTGGGGACACCGAGCACGGCGTAGAAGTCCTTCTCGAGCCAGTCCTGGCCGGTCACGGTGCCTCCCTCCTCGTCGTCGTCGCGCCTAGGTGCATGCCGGTGCGCACGCCGATTGTCAGGCCTCCGGCTCCACCACGGCCACGCGCGCCGCGCGCAGCACCCGGTCGGCCGTGCGGTAGCCCGGCTGGAGCACCATCTGCACGGTCGGGGCGGAGACCTCCGCCGAGTGCGCGTGCATCAGCGCCTCGTGGACGTTCGGGTCGAACGTCTCGCCGGCCTCGCCGTACCGCTCGATGCCGAACCGCTGCAGGGTCGCCTCCAGCTTCTCGGCGATCGAGGCGAACGGACCGGTGAGGTCGCCGTGCTGGCGGGCCAGCTCGACGTC
>NCKG01000031.1:0-11826 GCA_002279095.1 Cellulomonas sp. 14-74-6 | reverse complement strand
GCGTAGCCGACGCCGTGCACGGTGCGGACCAGGTCGGGCCCGAGCTTGCGGCGCAACGCCTTGATGTGGGAGTCGACGGTGCGCGTCCCGCTGGCGTCGACCCAGTCCCACACCTCGGCGAGGAGACGCTCGCGGCTCAGCACGGTGCGCGGCCGGGTGGCCAGCGCGACGAGCAGGTCGAACTCGGTCGGCGTCAGGTGCACCTCGTCGGCACCGCGTAGCACGCGTCGCTGCGCGCGGTCGACCGTCACGTCGCCCACGACCAGCGGGGGCTCCGGCTGGTGCACGCTGCTCAGCTCGGCCGCCTGCGACGCCCGCTGCTGCCGGCGCAGCAGCGCCTTGGTGCGCGCGACCAGCTCGCGCATCGAGAACGGCTTGGTCATGTAGTCGTCCGCCCCGACGCCGAGCCCGACGAGCATGTCCGTCTCGTCGTCGCGGGCGGTGAGCATCAGCACGGGGACCGGTCGCTCCGCCTGGATCCGGCGGCACACCTCGAGACCGTCGATGCCCGGCAGCATCACGTCGAGTAGCACCACGTCGGGGTGCAGCCGCGCCGCCGTGTCGACCGCGAGGAGCCCGTCGCCGACGGCGTGCACCTGCCATCCCTCGGCCGAGAGCCGGTGCACGATCGCCTGCGCGATGGCCGGTTCGTCCTCCACGACGAGGACGGTCGTCGACCCACCCGGCCCGGCGGGTCCCTGCGAGAGCGCCATGGGGTCAGCGTGGCACAGGCGTCTGTCGGCGGCCGGTGCACGCGCAGGGACCGCGCATGCACGCCTTGGGGGCCCGCCGCACCGCACGCGAGCGGACCCCGCCGGTTGGCCGTCAGCCGTCCGCGGTGTGAGGTTCGTCCCACAGCACCCGCGTGCCGTGCCGGGCGACGGCCCTTCGCGCGCGGGATCGACGTCGGACGCCCGTCCAGAGGGCTTGGAACGTGAGGGCCACCCCGTTATGGTTTCGTGACCGCGACGCCCGGGCCGGATGGCCGGCCGCTTCGCGGTCTCGTCCCGGGTCGTGCCAGAGCAGGAGGTGTCGTGGGTTCGCACCGTGCAGAGCCGGCGACCCGGACGCTGCCTCGTGCCGCACGCGTGCACCACGGTGCGACCGGTCGCGACCACGCGGTTCTGGCACCGGTGAGCAGCACACCTGCCGCCGCCTCCGGACGGCGGCGCCGTGGAGCGACCCGCGCCTTCGGGCGGGTCGGCGTGCTCGGCGCCCTCGTCGCGGTGACCGTCGTGGTGCCCGTCACCCAGGGCGCGCTCGCCGATGCCGGCTCGGGCTATGCGACCGTGTCCCATGCCGTGCTGCCGTCGACCGTCCAGGCCCTGACCTCGACGTCCGCCACCCAGCTGCCACCAGCCTCCCTGGTCACGGCCGATGCCGCCCTCTCGCTGCGTTCCGCCGCCGCGGTGTCGCGTTCCGCCGACCGCGGCCCGCTGCTCAACTGCGACGGGCAGTCGCATCGCGGGGGCGAGAACGGCGCGATCCCGGACGCCTGGCTGTGCACGCTGTTCGACGGACACACCCGCCTGCGTGCTGACGCGGCCGTCGCCCTGGCCCAGATGAACGGGGCGTTCGTCCAGCGGTTCGGCGCCGATCTGTGCCTGGCCTCCGGCTACCGCTCGCTGGCCGAGCAGCGGGCGGTGAAGACCACCCGCGGCAGCCTCGCGGCGGACCCGGGCCGCAGCAACCACGGCTGGGGCCTCGCGGTCGACTTCTGCTCCGAGGAGACCTCCGGGGCGCGCTGGACCTGGCTGCAGAAGAACGCCGCCATCTACGGCTTCGGCAACCCGGCGTGGGCCCAGCCCGGCGGCAGCGGACCCTACGAGCGGTGGCACTGGGAGCTGACCACGGCGGTCGCGGAGTCCGGCTTCAACTGACGGGCGCACACGGCCTGGTCCGGCGCCGGTGGGCGCGCCGGAACCCATCCGTCGTCAGCGCAGCTCGAGGCCCCAGCGCAGCACGTGCTCCTGACCCGCCTCGAGCCGGACCAGGTCGTCGCCGGTGCGGAACGCGTCCGCGACACAGCTCATCGGCTCGACCGCGACCGCGGTGCGCCCGACCCTTTCCACCTGGTCGCCGGTGCACACCTGCCACGCGGTCGTCGCCGCGTCGCCCCACATGGCGACGGCGCTCCCGTCGGGCCGGCCCAGGGTCGCCCACGTGCGCTCGTCCTCGTCCCGCAGCACGTCCACCCATGCGTCGTCGAGCGCCAGCCCGGCGAGCGACCGCGCCTGGCGCAGGTCGAACTGGTTGGCCACCGGCTCGGTGCCCGTCGGGAGGAGGCGGTTGTCCACGGTGACGTGCCGGGAGGCGCCCACGCTCAGCGAGCAGTCGTCGACGGCCGCTCCGCCGGTCGACAGCCACGGGTGCACGCCGACCCCGTAGGGGGCTGTGCTCGAACCCTGGTTGAGCGCGGTCACGGTGCACTCGAGCCCGGTGTCGGAGAGGGTGAAGGTCACGGTGATCAGCAGGGGCCACGGGTAGCCACCGGTGGGGACGAGGTCGTGCTGCAGCGTCACCGAGGCCTCCTCGTCCCGCGGGCCGACCGTCGTGAAGCGCTCGTGGCCGACGAGCCCGTGCAGCGCCGTCATCCGGTCGACCTCGGTGACCGGGACCTGGTAGACGGAACCGCCGAACCCGTAGCGCCCGTCCGCCAGGCGGTTGGGCCACGGTGCGAGCAGGGCACCCGAGAACGCCGGCGTGAGGACGTCCTCGTCGTAGGGCCGGACGACGTCGCTGCCGCCGACGCGGTACAGCCGCAGGCTCGCGCCGACCTCGGCGATCACCGCCTCCTGGTCGCCGTGGTGCAGGTGGTGCTGGGTGCCGGAGGGCAGCGGTGTGATCACCCGCACACGCTAGCGGGCGTCGCCCGAGGCCTCCGCGCGGGGCCGCGGAGCGGGCGGCTGCCCGAGCGGCGTCTCGTGCGGCGACGACGCGCAGTGGCTGCGCGGCCTGGGACCGAAGGCCCACCCATGGCCGACTGACGCTGTCACGGCGGGGACCCGATCGAGTGCAGGGCGACGTGACTTGTGCGGAACCGCTCCCGGCCCACCGCCATGTGCCCTAGCGTCGCGCTGCCGAAGAACAGGACACTTCGGGCAGAACGGAGAAATGCCGTGGACGGCGTCGCGATCGTCGAGCGCGAGGTGCGCGAGCTGATCCGTCGCCGTGGCGTCGACCCGGTGCGCGACCGGGCCGGTGTGGACGCCCTCGTGGCGGCGGCGATCGCCGACTACGACGAGCGCTCGGTGCTCGGCGCGCTGCCTCCGCTGGCGGACCCGGGCGCCGTCCACAAGCAGGTGGTCGACTCGGTGGCCGGGCTCGGGCCGCTGCAGCAGTACCTCGACGACGACACCGTGGAGGAGATCTGGATCAACTCCCCGCACCAGGTGTTCGTCGCACGCGGCGGTGAGCCCGAGCTGACCACGACCATCCTCACCGACAGCCAGGTGCGGGACCTCGTCGAGCAGATGCTCAAGGTCTCCGGCCGGCGGCTCGACCTCAGCAGCCCCTTCGTCGACGCGTCGCTGCCCGGCGGTGAGCGGCTCCATGCCGTGATCCCGGACGTCACGCGTCGCCACTGGTCCGTCAACATCCGCAAGTACGTCGTGCGTGCCGCCGGTCTGGACGACCTCGTGACGCTGGGCAGCGTCCCACCGGCCGTCGCCGCCTTCCTGCATGCGGCCGTGCGTGTGGGCCTCAACGTGGTCGTGTCGGGCAGCACGCAGAGCGGGAAGACGACCATGCTGAACGCCCTCTGCGGCTCGATCCCTCCGCGGGAGCGCGTCATCACCTGCGAGGAGGTCTTCGAGCTGCGCCTGGCGGCGCGCGACTGGGTGGCGATGCAGTGCCGACAGCCCAACCTCGAGGGCACGGGCGAGATCCCGCTGCGGCGGCTGGTCAAGGAGGCGCTGCGGATGCGTCCGAGTCGCCTGGTGGTCGGTGAGGTGCGCGAGGCCGAGGCGCTCGACCTGCTGATCGCTCTCAACGCCGGCGTGCCGGCGATGTGCACGCTGCACGCCAACTCCGCACGGGAAGCGCTGACCAAGCTGTGCACGCTGCCGCTGCTCGCCGGTGACAACGTCTCCGACCGGTTCGTCGTGCCGACCGTCGCGTCCGCCGTGGACCTGGTCGTGCACCTCGACCTGGACCCGTCAGGCCGGCGGTCGGTGCGCGAGGTGTTGGCCGTGCCCGGCCGCGTCGAGGCCGGCGTCGTGGAGACGGCGGAGCTGTTCGTCACCCGTGACCGGCGGCTCGTCCGCGCGGACGGCTACCCGCCCCACGCCGAGCGGTTCTCGCGTGCGGGCGTCGACCTCGCGGCCCTGCTGCGTGGGCGGGACTGACGGCGTGGGTGTGCTCCTCGGGCTGCTGCTGGGTGGCGGGCTCGCGTGCATCTGGTGGTCGTGCTGGCCGTCCTCGACCGTTCCGCGGCGGCGTTCCCGGTGGACCGAGGCCGTGCGGGACACGCTGGCCCAGGCCGGTGTCAGTGGTGTGGAGCCCGCGGCCGTGGTGGGCGTGAGCGCCCTGGCCGGCCTCGTGGTGGCGGTCGTCGCGTTCGCCGTGGTCCCGGTCGCGCCGATCGTGGTGGCGTTCACCTGCTTCGGCGCCGGCGCCCCGTGGCTGCTGCTCCGGAGCCGGGCGCGACGGCGCGTCGGTCGCCTGCGGCAGCTGTGGCCCGACGTGGTGGACCACCTCGCCTCGGGCGTCCGTGCGGGCCTGTCCCTGCCGGAGGCAGTCGCACAGCTCGCCGACCGCGGCCCCGCGGAGCTCCGGGAACCGTTCGCGGCGTTCGCCGCCGACTACCGGGCGTCCGGTCGGTTCGGCGAGAGCCTGGACGCGCTGAAGGACCGTCTGGCGGACCCGGTGGCGGACCGGATCGTCGAGGCGCTCCGGCTCACGCGGGACGTGGGTGGGACGGATCTGGGTCGTCTGCTGCGCACGCTGTCCGCCTTCCTCCGCGACGACCTCCGCACCCGCGGCGAGCTCGAGGCGCGCCAGAGCTGGACCGTCAACTCGGCACGCCTCGCCGCGGTGGCACCGTGGATCGTGCTGGCGACCCTGGCATCACGTCACGAGGCGGTGCAGGCCTTCGGCACCCCCGCCGGTGCGCTCGTCCTGCTGCTGGGGGCAGGGTGCACGATCGGGGCGTACCTGCTGATGCTGCGAGCGGCCCGCCTGCCTGACGACCCCCGGGTGCTGCGGTGACCGCGGTCACGCTCGGCGGGGCCATCGGCCTCCTGGGTGGCATCGGGCTCCTCCTCGTCGCGCTCCGGTGGCCCACGCGACGGCCGTCCCTCGACTCGCGGCTGGCGCCGTACCTGCGCGGGCGTCGCACCGAGTCCGCGCTGCTCCGCACGCCCGTCGCGACGTCGCCCTTCTTCGTGGCGGAGCGGCTGGCGGCACCCTTCATGGCGGACGCGACGCGCCTGGTCGGCCGGCTCGGCTCACCGGCTCGAGAGCTGCGGCGCAGGCTCGCTCGCGCGGGCCGGACGGAGTCGGTGGAGCAGTTCCGCGCCGGTCAGGTCGTGTGGGGAGTGCTCGGGCTGGCGGGCGGGCTCGCCGCCGCCCTGCTGGTGGGCACGGTCCGCGGCGGTTCGCCCCTCGCGCTCGCCGTCCTCGTGGCGGTCAGCGGCCTGAGCGGTGTCCTGCTGCGCGACTGGCTGCTGAGCCGGCAGGTCCGAGAGCGGGAGCAGCGGATCCTCGCCGAGATGCCCACCGTCGCGGAGCTGCTCGCGCTCGCGGTCGGCGCCGGCGAGGGTGCCGCCGGAGCGCTCGAGCGCGTGGTGCGGTCCACGAGCGGCGCGCTGACGGACGAGCTGCGCGCCACGCTCTCCGACGCGCGGGCGGGCGCACCGCTCACCGAGGCGCTCGATGCGCTGGCCGGTCGTACCGGGCTGCCGGCGCTGACCCGGTTCGCCGAAGGGGTCGCCGTCGCGCTCGATCGCGGCACGCCGCTGGCCGACGTCCTGCGAGCTCAGGCGCAGGACGTCCGGGAGGAGTCCCGCCGAGCACTGATGGAGGCGGGCGGCCGCAAGGAGGTGCTGATGATGGTCCCGGTGGTGTTCCTCATCCTCCCGGTGACCGTCCTGTTCGCCGTGTTCCCCAGCCTCGTGGTGCTGCGGGTGGGCCTGTGACCGACACGTCGCCGGCGGAGGACCGGCGGGACAAGGAGGACGAGCATGACGACATCCCGTGGACGGATCCCGAGGTGGTTCCGCAACCTGGTCTCCCGCGTGGTCGGCCGCACTGGCGGCCCTCCGGACGCCACCACGGTCGAGACCGCGACGTCCGCGACCGGGACGGACGAGGACGCGCTGGCGGCGAGCGTGCCCGCAGACCGGGGAGACGTCCCGGGGTGGGTGCTGGTGACCCTGATGACGGCCGGACTGGTCTCGGCTCTGTGGCTGGTGGCGGGCAAGGCGCTGGTGAACCTGTTCGAGACGGCGATCAGTCACGTCGCGCCCTGATCCGGCGCGTCTGGTGCGGTGGGCGCCCGGCGTCGGAGCGCGGTTCGGCGGTCGTGGACTTCGTCCTGGTCGGGGCGCTGGTCGCGGTGCTCGGTGTCGCCGTGCTGCAGCTCGCGCTCGTGCTGCACGTGCGGGCGACGCTCGTCGACTGCGCCGCCGAGGGTGCGCGGTACGCCGCCCAGGTGGGGCACCGTCCCGCCGACGGCGTGGAGCGCACCCGGCTGCTGGCGAGCCAGGCGGTGTCGTCCGGCTACGCGGGCGACGTCACGGCGGTCCGGACCGTGGTCGACGGGGTGGACCTGGTCGAGGTGACGGTCCGAGCGCCGTTCCCGGTGGTCGGCCTGGTCGGGCCGAGCGGGGAGCTGGTCGTGCGTGGCCATGCGCTCGTGGAGGGCGGATGAGCCGGCGGCCGGTGACCGGTCGCCCAGGCCGTCGGGACGTGCGGCTGCCGTCCCGGTGGAGCGACGACTCGGGCAACGCCGTCGTCGAGTTCCTCGGCCTCGCCGTGACGCTGCTCGTCCCCCTGGTGTACCTCGTCCTCGTGCTGGGCAGGCTGCAGGCCGGCACGTTCGCCGCGGACGCTGCGTCCCGCGACGCGGCACGTGCGTACGCGGGCGCGCAGACAGCGGACGCCGGGGCTGCCCGCGCCCTTGCCGCCGTCGGCGTGGCGCTCGACGACCAGGGCTTCGACGCCGCACCGGCGGACGTCCTGCGGCTGACGTGCTCCGCACGGTGCCTCGCGCCCGGCAGCGAGGTGGACGCCGTCGTCCAGGTGAGGGTGCCGCTGCCGTTCGTGCCGCCTTTCGTCCGCTCCGTGGTCCCGCTCGAGATCGCTGTGTCCGCGGAGCACGCGGCGATGGTGGACGACTACCGGGCGGCACCGTGAGCCGCTCGGGGCTCGCCGCCCGCGCACGGTCGACGCGCCGAGCGGTGGCCGGCGCCGACGAGGGGCAGGTCACCCTGCTCGTCCTGGGCTTCGTGCTGCTCGCCGTCGCCCTGATCACGGTGGTGGTTGCAGCGACCGGTGTGCACCTCGACCGCAAGCGCCTGCTGGACCTCTCGGACCTGGCGAGCCTCGCCGCGGCGGACTCCGTCACGGACGCCGGGTACTTCACCGACGGCACGGCGTCGGACGCTCGTGAGGTGCCGCTGAGCTCCGAGGCCGTCCTCGCCGCGGTCGAGCGGTACGTCCGTGACCATCCGGACCGGTCCGCGCGCTGGTCGACGGTGCAGGTGCTCGAGGCCCGGACCGCGGACGGCCGCACCGTCGTCGTGCGACTGGGTGCGGTGAGCCGGCTGGCCCTGGTCGGACCGCTGCTGGCGCCGTGGTCGGACGGGATCCGCATCGAGGCGACGGCGACGGCTCGCGCGTGGTGAGCCACCGGTCGGCCGCGCGGTGGTGGCGGTCCCGGTCGGGCGCCTGAGCGGCAGGCCCGGCGGGTGGCCATCTGCGAACCGGTAGCCTGGACGGTCGTGGCCACCGACTTCCCCGCCGAGATCCGCGCGCTGCGCAGCACCCTCGAGTCGATCGAGGCCGTGATCGACCCGGCGGCGCTGCGGGAGAAGATCGCGGACCTGTCGAGCAGGGCGTCCGCGCCGGACCTGTGGGACGACCCGGAGTCGGCGCAGCAGGTGACGAGCCAGCTGTCCGCGGCTCAGTCCGAGCTCGAGCGGCTGGCGAAGCTGAACGCCCGCATCGACGACCTCGAGACGCTGGTGGAGCTTGCCACGGAGGAGGACGACGCCGACAGCGCCGCCGAGGCCGAGGCGGAGCTCGGCGCCGTCCGCAAGGCGATGGGTGAGCTCGAGGTCCGCACGCTGCTGTCGGGGGAGTACGACCAGCGCGAGGCGGTGGTGACGATCCGCTCCGGTGCCGGTGGCGTGGACGCGGCCGACTTCGCCGAGATGCTGATGCGGATGTACCTGCGCTGGGCGGAGCGGCACGGCTACCCGACCAAGGTGCTGGACACCAGCTACGCGGAGGAGGCGGGGCTGAAGAGCGCCACCTTCGAGGTGAAGGTGCCGTATGCCTACGGGAACCTGTCGGTGGAGGCGGGCACCCACCGGCTGGTGCGCATCTCGCCGTTCGACAACCAGGGACGCCGTCAGACGAGCTTCGCGGCGGTCGAGGTGATCCCGCTGATCGAGCAGACCGACCACATCGACGTGCCGGAGTCGGACATCCGGGTGGACGTGTTCCGGTCCTCCGGCCCCGGCGGCCAGTCGGTCAACACCACCGACTCGGCGGTGCGGATCACCCACCTGCCGACCGGGCTCGTGGTGTCGATGCAGGACGAGAAGAGCCAGATCCAGAACCGCGCGGCCGCCATGCGCGTGCTGCAGTCGCGCCTGCTGGTGCTGCGGCAGCAGCAGGAGGACGCGAAGAAGAAGGAGCTGGCGGGCGACATCAAGGCCAGCTGGGGCGACCAGATGCGCAGCTACGTGCTGCACCCGTACCAGATGGTCAAGGACCTGCGCACCGACTACGAGGTGGGCAACCCGACGGCCGTGTTCGACGGTGACATCGACGGCTTCATCGAGGCGGGGATCCGCTGGCGCCGCGGCCAGGAGAACGGCACCGGCGCCTGATCCACGACGCGTGCTGCGCCGCCAGCGCGCTGCCGCGTGCGACGGCCGCTGTCGGACCCGCTCGCACACGGCCGACCGGTGAAGTCGGACGGCTGCCAGGGGCGTATCCGGCATACCGGACGCGGGGCGTCGATTCACAGCACCCGGGGCGGCGTGTCCTGCCCGGAGGGTTCGTCGGCCGTTCGTAGCCTCGAGGAGGCTCGCGAGGAGTGGGCCGTCCGGACGTCGGAGTGAGCCGACGCTCGGGGCACGACGAGGCATGGGCAGGCACGTGATCCGGTTCGAGAACGTCACCAAGGTCTATGCACGCGGAGCGAGGCCCGCGCTCGACCGGGTGAGCCTGGACGTCGAGCGCGGAGAGTTCGTCTTCCTCGTCGGCTCGTCCGGCTCGGGGAAGTCGACCTTCCTGCGGCTCGTGCTGCGTGAGGAGCGCGCCTCCGCGGGCAAGGTGTTCGTCGCCGGCAAGGAGCTGAGCACCCTCTCGTCGTGGAAGGTGCCGCAGATGCGCCGCCAGATCGGCGCCGTGTTCCAGGACTTCCGCCTGCTGCCCAACAAGACGGTCTTCGAGAACGTCGCCTTCGCGCTGCAGGTCATCGGCAAGCCGCGCCACCACATCCTCACCACCGTGCCCGACGTGCTCGAGATGGTCGGGCTGGCCGGCAAGGAGAAGCGCCGCCCGCACGAGCTGTCTGGTGGCGAGCAGCAGCGCGTCGCCATCGCTCGCGCCTTCGTCAACCGCCCGTCGATCCTGCTGGCCGACGAGCCGACCGGAAACCTCGACCCGACCACGTCATTGGGGATCATGCGCCTGCTCGACCGCATCAACCGAACCGGCACCACCGTGGTGATGGCCACGCACGACGACGAGATCGTCGACCAGATGCGCAAGCGGGTGGTCGAGCTGAACACCGGGGCCATGGTGCGCGACCAGTCGCGCGGCGTGTACGGCTCGGACCGCTGAGGGGACCGGGACCGTGCGACTGCAGTTCATCCTCTCCGAGATCGGCATCGGTCTCCGCCGCAACCTGTCGATGACCATCTCGGTCATCCTGGTCACGTTCGTGTCGCTGACCTTCGTCGGCGTGGCCGGTCTGCTGCAGACGCAGATCGGCAAGATGAAGGACCAGTGGTACGACAAGGTCGAGGTGTCGGTGTTCCTGTGCCCGGCGAACTCGTCGGCCACCACATGCTCGTCCGGCGAGGTGACCGACGCGCAGAAGACGGACATCCAGGCCGCGCTCGACGCGCCCGAGGTCAAGCCGTACATCCAGAAGGTCTACTTCGAGACGAAGCAGGAGGCCTTCGCGTCGTTCCAGAAGCAGTTCGCCGGCCAGTTCTGGGCGAGCGCCGCGACGGTCGACGACATGAACTCCTCCTACCGCATCAAGCTCACCGACCCCACCAAGTACCAGGTGGTCGCGGACGTGCTGTCCGGACGGCAGGGTGTGGAGCAGGTGCAGGACCAGCGGGCGCTGTTCGACAAGCTCTTCCTGGTGCTGGACCGGGCGACCCTGCTGGCAGGCGGCCTCGCGGCCGTGATGCTGCTCGCCGCGGTGCTGCTGATCACGACCACCATCCGGCTCTCGGCACTCAGCAGGCGCCGGGAGACGGGCATCATGCGGTTGGTCGGCGCGAGCACGGTGTTCATCCAGCTGCCGTTCATGCTCGAGGGTGCGATCGCGGCGACCATCGGTGCCGCGCTGGCCGTCGGCGCCCTGTGGCTGGGTGTGCGCTACCTGGTCACCGACTGGCTCGGCTCCTCCGTCGGCTGGATCCCGTACGTCGGGACGGGCGACGTGATGTCCGTCGCGCCGATCCTCGTCGCGGTCGCGATCCTGCTGGCCGGCGTCTCGTCCGTCGTCACTCTGAGCCGCTACACGAAGGTGTGACATGAACCGAGCGATGACTCCTCGCCGCCGTCGAGCGCGCGACCTGCGCCGGGCGCTCGCCGCGGTGCTGTCCGCCCTGCTGCTCGGCCTTGTGGCGACGGCGTCACCGGCCGGCGCCGACGACCTGTCGAACAAGCGCAAGCAGACGCAGGCCCAGATCCAGGCGAACCAGGCCCAGCAGGATGCTCTGCAGGCCTCGCTCGAGGACCTGTCGGCCAACCTGGCCCAGGTCGTGTCCGACCTGCAGAACGTGCAGGCGCAGCTGCCGGGGGCGCAGCAGAAGCTGGACGAGGCGAACGCGACGTTGCAGGCCGCGCAGCGAGCGGCGCAACGGATCGCCGACGAGCTGGCGGACGCCAAGTCGCAGGAGTCGGCCATCACCGACGCGGTCGCCAAGGACCAGGCGCAGGCCGCCCAGGTCCGTACCGCGATCGGGCAGATGGCCCGTCAGGCGTACCAGGGGGGCGCTGCGGCTGACACGTCGGGACTCTCGGTGGTGCTCAGCGCGAGCGACGCTCAGGACTTCGTCGCGCGCTTCGCCCTCGCATCGACCGCCCAGCGCACGCAGGAGCAGGTGCTGGGCCAGATGCAGCAGCTCGAGGCGCAGGACCGCAACTCGCAGGCCCGCCTGACGGCGGTCCGGCAGCGGATCGACGAGCTGAAGAAGGCGGCCGACCAGCAGGTCGTGGTCGCCGACCAGGCGAGCAAGGACGCGGCGGCGGCGAAGGCGCAGCTCGACCAGCTGCTGGCCGAGCAGACCCAGAAGCAGGCGGCGATCCAAGGCCAGATCGCCCAGGCGCAGGCCGACCAGGCTGCCCTCGACGCCGCGCGCGCCCAGCTCGACCAGCAGCTCGCCCAGATCGTCGCCCAGCAGGCCG
>NCKG01000030.1:0-11840 GCA_002279095.1 Cellulomonas sp. 14-74-6 | reverse complement strand
AGCCGAGCTGCACGACTGGCCGCCCGCCACCTGGGATACCAAGCAGCAGACGGACACCGCGTACAAGCGGGTGCTCGACTGGGCGCTGACGCCGCAGCGGACCGCGAACGTGCACCTCGGCGTGGCCGGTCACAACCTGTTCGACCTGGCGTTCGCCTGGCTGCTGGCGGGGCGGCGCGGGGTCCAGGACGCGGTGGAGACGGAGATGCTGCTCGGCATGGCCACCGGTCAGGCCGAGGCGGTGCGCCGGTCGACGGGGCGCCTGCTGCTCTACACGCCCGTGGTGCACCCCGAGCACTTCGACGTGGCGATCGCCTACCTGGTGCGGCGGCTGGAGGAGGCTGCCAGCCCGGAGAACGTGATGTCGTCGCTGTTCACGATGGCCGACGACGAGGGCGCGTTCGCGCGGGAGCGCGACCGGTTCCGCGTCTCGCTGCGGGCGCTGGTGGACGCGCGCGACGAGGTGCCGGCTCCGCGGCGCACCCAGGACCGCCGCCAGGATGCCGCGGCCTCGTCCGACGCCCTGCCGTTCGCCTCGGCACCGGACACGGACCCCTCGCTCGCCGCGAACCGGGAGTGGGCACGCGAGCTGCTGGCCCGCGTCCCGTCGTCGCGGCTGGGCGTCCGGACGCGCGACGAGCACACCGTCACCGATCCGGCAGAGCTCGACCGGGTCCTCGCGGCCGCCGTCACGGCCGGCGCCGAGTGGGGTGCCCTGCCGGCCCACGAGCGCGCGACGGTGCTACGGCGGGCCGCCGACGAGCTGGAGCGGCGCCGCGGCGACCTGTGCGAGGTGATGGCCGCCGAGACCGGCAAGACCCTCGACCAGGCCGATCCCGAGGTCAGCGAGGCGGTCGACTTCGCCCGCTGGTACGCCGGCCTCGCGGAGCAGCTCGAGGGGACGGACGGCGCCGTCGCGCACCCCGTCCGGCTCACCGTGGCGACGCCGCCGTGGAACTTCCCCGTGTCGATCGCCGCGGGCTCGGTGCTGGCCCCGCTCGCGGCCGGCTCGGCCGTGGTGCTCAAGCCCGCCCCGCAGGCGGCGCGGTGCGGCTCGGTGCTGGCCGAGGCGCTGTGGGCGGCCGGTGTGCCGCGCGAGGTGCTGGCGGTGGTGCACGTCGCCGAGGACGGTCTCGGCAAGGCCCTCGTCTCCGACGCGCGCGTCGACCGGCTGCTGCTCACCGGCTCCTTCGAGACCGCCCGGCTGTTCGCGGGCTTCCGGCCCGGGCTGCACCTGCTGGCGGAGACGAGCGGGAAGAACGCGATCGTCGTGACCCCGAGCGCCGACCTGGACCTGGCGGTGCGCGACGTCGTGGCCTCCGCCTTCGGGCACGCGGGCCAGAAGTGCTCGGCCGCGTCGCTGGTGGTCCTGGTCGGGTCGGTCGGCACGTCGCGGCGGTTCCACGACCAGCTGCTCGACGCCGTGACCAGCCTGCGCGTCGGCCTCCCGGCGGAACCGGCGACCCAGATGGGACCGGTGATCGAGCCTGCGGAGGGCAAGCTGCTCGACGGCCTGACCCGGCTGGCGCCGGGCGAGAGCTGGGCCGTGCAGCCGCGGCGCCTGGACGACTCCGGACGCCTGTGGACACCCGGCGTGCGCGCCGGGGTGCGCGCCGGATCGGCGTTCCACCGCACCGAGTACTTCGGGCCGGTGCTCGGCGTGATGACGGCCGAGACGCTCGATGAGGCGATCGACCTGCAGAACGGCGTCGACTACGGGCTGACCGCCGGCCTGCACAGCCAGGACGTGGACGAGGTGGCGCTCTGGCTGACCCGCGTCGAGGCGGGGAACCTCTACGTGAACCGGGGCATCACCGGGGCGATCGTGCGGCGCCAGCCGTTCGGCGGCTGGAAGCGGTCGGCGGTAGGCCCGGGCGCCAAGGCCGGCGGTCCGAACACGCTGGTGCCGCTGGTCGACTGGGTCTCCGCGCCCGCCCGCCACGGTGCGCCGTTGGGATTCGCGGCCACCCGGCTGCTCGAGGCGGCCCTGGCCGCGGGCGTGGCGGATGCGCCGTTCGCCCACGACGAGGCGGACTTCCGGCCGGTCGGGCCGGACCGGCCCTCGTCCTCCGCCTCCGACGACGCACCCGCCGGACCGTCCGACGCAGGGACACCTGCCACAGCCGGTCCGCTCGAGCGCGCCCTCGCCTCCGACGCCCTCGCCTGGCGCGACGTGTTCTGCCGGGCCGACGACGTCACCGGCCTGGGCGCGGAGCGCAACGTCCTGCGCTACCGACCGGTGCCGGTGCTGGTGCGGCTCGGCCGGCGCGGGTCGGTGGCCGCCCTGGTGCGCGTGCTCGGCGCGGGGCTGGTGGCCGGCGCCGAGGTGACCGTCTCGACGTCCCACCTGCTGCCTGCCCCGCTCGGCGCCGTGCTGCACGACCTGGGCGTCACGGTGCGCGCCGAGGACGACGCCACGTGGCTCGCCGCCGCCCGCACCCTGCCGTCGGGCCGCATCCGGCTGGTCGACGGCGACACCGACGCGCTCGCGCACGCCACCGGACCGCGACCCGACCTGGCCGTCTACGCCGAGCCCGTCACCGAGTCCGGCCGGGTGGAGCTGCTGACGTTCCTCCGGGAGCAGTCCGTCACCGTCACCGCCCACCGGTTCGGCACGCCCGACACGCTCGCCGACCGGGCGCTGCAACGGTCCGCACAGGCCGGGCCCGACTGAGGCGGCACGCACCGGTGTCGGGGCCGCTCACCCTGCGGTGGGATCCTTGCGGGGGCGTCGGTCGTTGGACGCCACCGGGACCGCGGCGGTCCGCACGGCGACGAGGGACGGTCATGGGCAACGGGACGGGCCTGCTGCAGGCGAGGGACGTGTGGGCCGGCTACGGCGGTGCCGCGGTGCTGGCCGGGGTGGACGTCGACGTCTCGCCCGGTGACGCCCTCGGGCTGCTCGGCCTGTCCGGCGTCGGCAAGTCCACGCTGGTGCAGGTGCTCGCGGGCGCGGTGGTGCCGAGCCGCGGATCGGTGACGTTCGACGGTCGCCGCGTGGCGAAGCCGGCGCGACGCGATCGCAAGGCGCTGCGCGCCCGGCTGCGCACGGTGCACCAGAACGGCCTGGCCAACGCCGACCCGGAGCACACCGCGGAGCGCGTCCTCCGCCTGGCGCTCGACGAGGCGCGGGCCGCCGGCCGGTCCACGGGCGGCGACGCCGAGGGCGCCCTGGCCGTCGTGGAGCTGCCCACGCACGTGCTCCGCCGCAAGGTGGGCACCCTGTCCGGCGGCGAGCGTCAGCGCCTGGCGATCGCGAGCGCCCTCGCCGCCCGGCCGGACGTGCTGCTGCTCGACGAGCCGCTCACGGCCCTCGACCCCGCCATGCGCCACCACATCGCGGAGCGGATCTTCGCCCTGGTCGGCCCCGCAGGCATCGGGCTGCTGCTCGCCTCGCACGACGTCCGGCTGCTCGAGCAGCTGACCACGCGGGTGCACGTGCTGGCCGAGGGACGGCTCGTCCAGACCGGCAGCCTGCGCGACGTGCTGGCCGACCCGGTGCACCCCGACACCCGCGACTTCGTCGAGGCGCTGCCGGAGGCGACCCTCCGCTGGTCCTGACGCACGGTCAGCCGCCGCCCGCCAGCCACCACCGACACCCGTCAGGCGGCTCCCGCCGACCGCGCCAGCCCCTCACCGCCGCGCTTGGCCAACCGCATCGCCCGCTGCGCGTCCTGCATCAGCAGGTCCAGGTCCGCCCAGCCCGGGGTGGACGCCGCCGCGACCACGCGCAACGGCGGCAGCTGCCCCTCCGTCCCGTCCTCCGGCGAACCGGCGAGCCCCGCGGCCACCTGCACCCGCAGCTCCTCGCGCTGCGCGGGCGCCCGCTGCTCGACGGCCGCGGGCAGCAGCCCCAGCACCATGAACTCGTCACCGCCCGTGCGGCCCACCAGGAACCCGCTCGGCACCACCTTCGTCAGCCGCTCGGCGATCGCGCGGAGCACCAGGTCACCGACGGCCTCACCGTGCGCCGCGTTGATCGCGCCGAACTCCACGACGTCCACCAGCAGCACCACCAGGCGGCGCTGCGTGCCGCGCAGCAGCTTCGCCCAGTCCCGCATCGTGTGCCGCACCAGCTCACGGGACGGCAGGCCGGTCAGCGGGTCGTGCAGCGAACGGCCGGTCAGCGCCGCGACCAGGGCGCCGATCAGGTCACCGGTACCGACCATCTGCCAAGCGTCCGCCCGCACCAGCACCTCGTCGAACCGCGACTCGACGGGCCGTTCGATCGCCCGGACCGCCGTCTCCACCACGGCCGTCTGCTCGTCCACCACCAGCGGGTTCCAGTCGGCCACCTGCGCCACCGGCTGCCGGGTCAGCACCGCCCGGCCGAAGCCGAGCCGTCCGGTCATCGCCTCGGCGAACCGGGTGCGGGTCAGCAGACCCAGCCGCGACGGGTCGTCGGGGTCCTGCACGCCGATGCACGGCAGGTGCGGCGACCGGAACAGCACCTCGAGCTCGTTCATCGGGGTGGTCCCGTCGGTCACGGTCAGCGGTCGGACCAGGTCGCGCATCACGGCGGGACGGGTCGCGCCCGTCGCGCGTGCGGCCCGGACCAGGAGGTTCACGTCGTTCGGCACGCGGAGCATGGTCCATCCCGCACGCCGGACGGCATACGGCCGGACGGGTGGGTGCGCGCAGTGTTCGTCCAACGTTCACCGCCCGGTCGACGCCCCGACGACGACGGGACGACGACGGGACGGCGAAAGCACGACGACGGGGCCGCGACGCGCAGCCGCCGCCGGCCGTCAGAGCAGCGAGTCCTCCGCGCGCGCCTGCACCACCTCGCCGCGCCCCAGGCGGCTGTGCCGGTAGGAGTACGTGGCGTAGACGATCGCGCCCACCACCAGCCACACGGCGAACCGCAGCCACGTCAGCGTCGTCAGGTTGAGCATCAGCCACAGGGAGGCGACGCCGGAGATCCAGGGCAGCACGGGCGACCACGGCACCCGGAACCCGCGCGGCAGGTCCGGCCGGGACCGCCGCAGCAGCGGCACCCCGAAGCTGACCAGCACGAACGCCGACAGCGTGCCGATGTTGATCATCTCCTCCAGAAGCTGTACCCGTGAGAGTCCCGCGATCAGCGCGACCACCACACCGGCGCCGACCTGCAGCCGCGCGGGCGTGCCGAACCTCGGCGACGTGCGGGACAGGCCCCGCGGCAGCAGCCCGTCGCGGCTCATGGCGAAGATGATCCGCGTCAGGCCGAGGAGCAGCACCATGGCGACGGAGGTCAGCCCCAGCACGACGCCGACGGAGATCACCTTCCCGGCCCACGTCGCGCCGACCAGCACGAAGGCCGTGGTCAGCGACGGGCTCGCGGCCTTGGCCAGCTCCGTGTCCGGCACCATCCCGGTGACCACGACGCTGACCAGGATGTAGAGCACCGTCACCACGGCAAGGCCGCCGAGCATGCCGCGCGGCATGGTGCGCTGCGGGTCCTTGGTCTCCTCGGCGGTGGTGGCGACGACGTCGAACCCGATGAACGCGAAGAACACCAGGGCCGCTGCGGACAGGATGCCTGCGACACCGTACGTGGCCGGCGACCAGCCGAGCAGCCACCCGAACAGCGACTGGCGCAGCGCCGAGCTGCCGCCGACGGACGGCTGCGCCGGCGGGACGAACGGGCGGTAGTTCGCCGCCTTGACGTAGGCGAGGCCGGCGACGACGACGAACAGCGTGATCCCGACCTTCAGGGCCGTGAACACCGCGTTCACGCGGGTCGACAGCCGGGTCCCGAGGGCCAGCAGCGTGGTGAAGACGCCGACGACGAGCACGGGCCCCCAGTCGACGGTGAGGCCGCCGACGTGGAACGACATCGGCACGCGCAGCCCGAACAGCCCCAGCGCGTCGCCGACGTACACGCCCCAGAACTTGGCGATGACGGCGGCGGCCAGGAGCATCTCGAGGATCAGGTCCCAGCCGATCACCCAGGCGACACCCTCACCCATGGTCGCGTAGGAGAACGTGTACGCCGACCCGGCGATCGGGATCGTCGAGGCGAACTCGGCGTAGCACATGATCGCCAGCCCGCAGACGATCGCCGCGACGACGAAGGACACGATCACCGCCGGTCCCGCGTAGTTCGCGGCGGCGGTCGCGCCGACCGAGAAGATGCCCGCACCGACCGCCACGGCGACGCCCATGATCGCCAGGTCCCACGGGGTCAGGCTCCGCCGCAGCCGCCGGTGCGGGTCGTGCGTCGCGGCGAGCGCGTCCTCCGGGGAGGTGCGCCGGAAGATGCTCCTGGGGGCGGACTGACCGCGACTGTGCTCCACGAGCGGGCGATCCTGGCACGTCAGGGCCTCTGGGCACGACCTCGGGTCACCATCCGGTCGGCCGATCGCGTCACCTGCGCCGACGCCGTCGGGCCCTCCGGGACCATCGTCCTACGCCGTCAGGCCTGCCCCGCAGGCCAGCCCGGCGCCGCACCCCCCGGGAACGACGAGAGGGCCCCGCCCCGGCGAACCGGGACGAGGCCCCCTCGGGACCGCTGTGGTGCGTCAGGCCGGCATCAGCCCGGTCCCACCGTCACCGCGCGACGGAGCCGGCGGGGCCGGCGGCACGTCGATGCCGGAGTTGGGGGTCCCCACCGTGGCGCCCACCGCGACCGGCTGCTTGCCCCGGTCGCCGATCGGCACGCCACGGAAGGTGAACTCCCCGAGCAGGCCCTCGCCCTCGGCGTCCACGATCACCAGCTGACCGGACTTCAGCTCGCCGAACAGGATCTTCTCGGACAGTGCGTCCTCGACGTCCCGCTGGATGGCGCGGCGCAGCGGCCGTGCCCCGAGCACCGGGTCGTAGCCCTTCTCCGACAGCAGCTTCTTGGCCGCCGGGGTGAGCTCGATGCCCATGTCCTTGTCGCGCAGGCGAGCGTCCAGCTTGGCTGCCATCAGGTCGACGATCGCGAAGATCTCCGGCTGCGACAGCTGCGGGAACACCACCACGTCGTCGACGCGGTTGAGGAACTCCGGACGGAAGTGCGTCTTGAGCTCGTCGTTGACCTTGGTCTTCATCCGCTCGTAGGACGTCGACAGGTCGCCGCCGGCCTGGAAGCCGGTCAGCATGCCCTTGGCGATGTCCCGCGTGCCGAGGTTGGTGGTCATGATGATCACGGTGTTCTTGAAGTCGACCACCCGGCCCTGCGAGTCGGTCAGGCGACCGTCCTCGAGGATCTGCAGCAGCGAGTTGAAGATGTCCGCGTGGGCCTTCTCCACCTCGTCGAACAGGACGACGGAGAACGGACGACGGCGCACCTTCTCGGTGAGCTGACCACCCTCGTCGTACCCGACGTAGCCGGGGGGCGAGCCGAACAGCCGCGAGACCGTGTGCTTCTCGGAGAACTCGCTCATGTCGAGCTGGATCAGCGCGTCCTCGTCCCCGAACAGGAACTCGGCGAGCGCCTTGGCCAGCTCCGTCTTCCCGACGCCCGTGGGGCCGGCGAAGATGAACGACCCACCGGGCCGCTTCGGGTCCTTCAGGCCGGCACGGGTACGACGGATCGCCTGCGACAGCGCGTGGATCGCCTGGTCCTGCCCGACGACGCGCTTGTGCAGCTCCTCCTCCATGCGCAGGAGCCGGCTGGACTCCTCCTCGGTCAGCTTGAACACCGGGATGCCCGTGGCGTTGGCCAGCACCTCGGCGATCAGCTCCTCATCCACCTCCGCGACGGCGTCGAGGTCACCGTTCTTCCACGCCTTCTCCTTCTCGGTGCGGCGCAGGCCGAGCTGCTTCTCGGTGTCGCGCAGCCGCGCGGCCTTCTCGAAGTCCTGCTCGTCGATCGCCGACTCCTTGTCGCGGCGCGTCTTGGCGATCTCCTCGTCCAGCTCGCGCAGCTCCGGCGGGGCCGTCATGCGGCGGATGCGTAGGCGCGCGCCCGCCTCGTCGACCAGGTCGATCGCCTTGTCGGGCAGGAACCGGTCGTTGACGTAGCGGTCCGCCAGCGTGGCTGCGGCCACCAGCGCGGAGTCGGTGATGGAGACGCGGTGGTGCGCCTCGTACCGGTCCCGCAGGCCCTTGAGGATCTCGATGGTGTGCGCCAGCGTCGGCTCGGCCACCTGGATCGGCTGGAAGCGCCGCTCCAGGGCCGGGTCCTTCTCGACGTACTTGCGGTACTCGTCGAGCGTGGTCGCGCCGATCGTCTGCAGCTCGCCGCGGGCCAGCATCGGCTTGAGGATGCTGGCGGCGTCGATGGCGCCCTCGGCGGCACCCGCCCCGACGAGGGTGTGGATCTCGTCGATGAACAGGATGATGTCGCCGCGGGTGCGGATCTCCTTGAGCACCTTCTTCAGGCGCTCCTCGAAGTCGCCGCGGTACCGGGAGCCGGCCACCAGCGCGCCGAGGTCCAGCGTGTACAGCTGCTTGTCCTTCAGCGTCTCCGGCACGTCCCCGCGGACGATGTCCTGCGCGAGGCCCTCGACGACCGCCGTCTTGCCGACGCCGGGCTCCCCGATCAGCACCGGGTTGTTCTTGGTGCGGCGGGACAGCACCTGCATGACCCGCTCGATCTCCTTCTCGCGCCCGATGACCGGGTCGAGCTTGCCGTCGCGGGCGGCCTGCGTCAGGTTGCGGCCGAACTGGTCCAGCACGGCGCTGCCGGAGGGCTGACCCTCGGCCGGGCCGCCGGACGCCACGGGCTCCTTGCCCTGGTAGCCGGAGACGAGCTGGATCACCTGCTGGCGGACGCGGTTCAGGTCGGCGCCGAGCTTGCCCAGCACCTGGGCGGCGACGCCCTCACCCTCGCGGATCAGGCCGAGCAGGATGTGCTCGGTGCCGATGTAGTTGTGGCCGAGCTGCAGCGCCTCGCGCAGGGACAGCTCCAGCACCTTCTTGGCGCGCGGCGTGAACGGGATGTGACCGGACGGGGCCTGCTGACCCTCGCCGATGATCTCGATCACCTGGGCACGGACCGCCTCGAGCGAGATGCCGAGGGACTCCAGCGCCTTGGCCGCGACACCCTCACCCTCGTGGATCAGGCCCAGGAGGATGTGCTCGGTGCCGATGTAGTTGTGGTTGAGCATCCGCGCCTCTTCCTGGGCGAGGACGACCACGCGACGGGCTCGGTCGGTGAATCTCTCGAACATGTGCACTCCTCACGAGCGGCGAGCTTCGGGACCCGCGCGCGTGGGCTGCACGGAGCCGACGAAGCGGCGTTGTTCGATGCTAACGGCGGGGTGTAGCCCGGTCGTCCCGTGTTCGCCGCAGGCGTGACGGCAGGGCTGCGGCCGGTCCGGCGGTCAGTCGAGCGGGGCGGACCAGCGCAGCAACGCACCCCGGCCCGACGGCGGCCGCAGCAGGGAGAACGAGCCGCCGGCCTCCTGCGCGCGCAGCGCCAGGTTCTTGGTGCCCGACGACCGCTCGGGTGCGGCCGGCACGCCGACCCCGTCGTCCTCCACCTCCACGACCACGGAGCCGCCGTGACCCGAGGTGACCCGCAGCCGCACGTCGACCTGCCTGGACCGGGCGTGCCGGGCCACGTTGGCCAGTCCCTCACGGACCACCGCCACCACGTTGTTCGCCCGTCCGGGCGCGACCAGGGTGTCCACCACGGCCGCCGGCTCGCCCTCGTCCGTCACGTCCAGCTCGGCGCCGTCCACCTGCACCGACAGCGACGGGGCGAACCCGAGGGAGCCACGGGCGATCTCCACCTCGGCACGGATGCGGGCCACCAGCGGGACGCTCGCGTCCGGGTCGTCCAGGGCGCGGACGATGACGCGGATCTGGCGGATGCCGGCGTCGATGTGCTCGGTGACGTCGTCCAGCGCCCGGGCCACGCCCGAGCTGACCGGGTCCGACGGGTTGCTCGACACGGCCTCGACCTGCATCCCGGCGGCGAACAGCTGCTGGATGGCCAGGTCGTGCAGGTCTCGCGCGATCCGGGCGCGTTCGCCCCGCAGCGCCGCCTGGCCACGCAGGTGCTGCGCCTCGGCGAGCACGAAGGCGAGCGCGGCCTGCTGGGCGAAGGACGTGGCCAGCTCCATGTCGTCCTGCTCGAACGGCAGCGCCCCCGGGCGGCGCAGCACCGCCAGGACGCCGACCCCCTGCCCCTCCGTCCGCAGCGGCGCGAGCAGCACCGGTCCGTACCGGTCGAGCGGCGATCCGGCGGTGACCGGCGAGGCGGTGCTGACGTGCCCGTCCTGCCCGGCGAACACCTGACGGACCACCGGCTCGCCGGACACGTCGAGACCGAGCAGGTCACCGGCGTCGCCCGACACGATCTCGACGATCAGCGCCTCGTCGGGGGTCGGCAGGATCAGCAGCGTGCCGTCGGCGCCGTCGACCTGGCGCGCGGCGTCCGCGACGGCCTGCAGGACGTCCTCCGCGTCGGCACCTTCGAGCAGCATCGTCGAGATCTGCGCCGCGGCCTGCGCCCACCGCTGACGACGCACCTGCAGCTGGTACAGGGCCGCGTTCTGCACCGCGACGGCGGCCGCCGCGGCGAGGGTGAGCACCACGCCCTCGTCCTGCGGGTCGAACCCGCCCGGCTTCTCGGCGAGGTAGAGCGTGCCGTAGCGCTGACCGCGCACGCGGACCGCAGCGCCGAGGAACGGTCCCATCGGCGGGTGCCCCGCCGGCAGGCCCCGGAACCTCGGGTGGTCGGTGAGGTCGTCCAGGCGCAGCACGCCTTGGTCGGGGATCGAGCCCAGCATCCCCCAGGCGTGCGGCGGGTGCCCGAGCGCGGCCACCGTGGCGGGGTCCACGCCGGTCTGCACGAAGGTGATCGACGTCCCGGTGTCGTCGACGATGTTGATCGCGCCGTACCGGGCGCCGGTCAGCGTCGCGCTCGCCGCCACGAAGCGCTCGAGCAGGCTGGCCACGTCCAGGTCACCGGCCATCCCGAGGATCGCCGACAGCAGGTGGCCCTCGCCGCCGTCCGTCAACGTCCCGTCGGGACCACCCGTCCGGTCGAGGCCGCTCGCCTCGCTCCGACCCTCGTCGTGCTGACCCACCGCACCTCCCCCGACTGGCACGGCACAACCGTAAAGGGACCTAGGACCTAGGTCCCACGTCCATGACAGGAGTTCAGCCGGTGGTGACCGGGGTACGGTCAGGGGCGCGATGAACGACCACCACGACCACCACCACGGCCCGCGCCCCACCGTCACGGTGCTCACCGGCGCCGGCATCTCCACCGGCTCCGGCATCCCCGACTTCCGCGGGCCGCAGGGCGCGTGGACGCAGGACCCCGCCGGCGCGGAGCTGCTGGAGATCGGCCGGTACATGGCGAGCGCCGACGTCCGCGCCCGGGGCTGGGCGATGTGGCGCGACCACCCGGCGTGGGCCGCGCAGCCGACGGTCGCGCACCGCGCGCTGGTCGAGCTGGAGCGTGCCGGCCTGCTGATCGCCGACCTCACGCAGAACTTCGACGGCCTGCACCAGCGCGCCGGCTCCGACCCCCGCCTCGTCGTCGAGCTGCACGGCACGCTGACCACCACCTCCTGCATGCGGTGCGGTGCGCGCTGGCCCACCGAGCAGGTGATCGCGCGGCTCACCGAGCAGCCCGACCCGCGGTGCACGGAGTGCGGCGTCGGGGTGCTGAAGCCGGACATCGTCTACTTCGGCGAGCGCCTGCCCGACGAGGCGCTGGAACGGGCCGTCAACGCCGCGACGGACGCCGAGGTGTTCGTCGCGATCGGCACCACGCTGACCGTGCAGCCGGTGGCCAGCCTCGCCGGGCTGGCGGTGGACCGGGGCGCCCGGCTGGTGGTGGTGAACGCGCAGCCGACGCCGTACGACCACCTCGCCGAGGAGCGGGCGGCGTTCGAGGCGTACGCGGGCCCGGAGCCGCAGCTGCACGGCTGGTGAGGGGGAGGGGTGATCCGGGCCGGCCCCGGTCGTCG
>NCKG01000029.1:0-12017 GCA_002279095.1 Cellulomonas sp. 14-74-6 | reverse complement strand
CCCGTGCCTTGCCACGTATCGCCGCCATCGAGCAGCAGCAGAAGCAAGCCGACGAGCTGGCCGAGCTGCGCACGCAGCACGAAGACAGCCAGCGCCGCGCCACCCTGGCCGAGCAGAGGGCCCAGGAGACGGAGCACCGGGCGGCCGAGCTACGCGCCGAGCTGGATCGAGCGCACCAGGACGCCGACCGCTTGCGCCAGGAACGCGACGAGGCCAAGGCCCGCCGCGATCAAGCCGACGTGCGCGCCGAGAAAGCCGAAGGCGAGCGCGACGACGCCCTGCGCCAACTGGCGGCCGGCAATGCCGAGCTGGCCGGCCTGCGGTCCGGGCAGGTGCTCGTGGCCAGCCTCGCCCCCGCGCTGCACCCCGAGCTTGTGCCGACCCTGTCCGAGCGAGGCGTCACGGCGCTGGCGCTCGACGCGGTCCCGCGGATCAGCCGGGCGCAGGCGCTCGACGTGCTGTCCACCATGTCCAACGTCGCGGGCTACCGGGCCGTGATCGAGGCGGCCGCCGAGTACGGCGGCATGTTCACCGGCCAGGTGACCGCCGCCGGCAAGACGGCACCGGCGACCGTGTTCATCATCGGCGGCGGCGTCGCCGGGCTCGCGGCCATCGGGGCCGCTGCCTCGCTCGGGGCGCAGGTCCGGGCGTTCGACGTGCGGCCCGAGGCCGGTGAGCAGATCGAGTCCCTCGGAGCGACCTTCGTCCAGGCGTCGGCCGCCGCTCAGCAGGAGCGGTCGGCCACCGGGTACGCGGCGGCGCTGACCGAGGACCAGGAGAAGGCGACCCTGGCCCTGTACGCCGCGGAGACGGCGCGGGCAGACATCGTCATCACCACCGCGCTCGTCCGAGGCCAGGCGCCCCGCACCATCACCGCGGAGATGGTCGCCGCGATGCGACCCGGGTCGGTGATCGTCGACCTGGCCGCCTCCGGCGGCGGCAACTGCGAGCTGACGGTGCCGGGGGAGCGGGTGGTCACCGACAACGGTGTGATCATCCTCGGCTACACCGACCTGACCAGCCGCATGCCGCAGCACACGTCGCAGCTGTTCGGCACCAACGTGGTCAACCTGATGGCCCTGCTCACCCCGGGCAAGAACGGGCAGCTGGTGCTGGACCTCGACGACCCGGTGCAGCGCGGCATGACCGTGACGCGGGACGGCGAGGTCCTCTGGCCACCACCGCCGGTGCAGGTCTCGGCCGCTCCCGCGGCGGCCCCGGCGGCGGCCGACGAGCGCACGCCCGAGCAGCGCGCCGCCGAGGCTGCCGCGAAGAAGGCCGCCACCTCGCGCCGCAGCCTCACCCTGATGGTCACCGCCGGTGCCGTGCTGGCGATCGCCCTGGCGTTCACCGACGTCGCGTTCCTGGCGACGTTCACGGTGTTCGTGCTGGCCGTCTTCGTCGGCTACTACGTCATCAGCAACGTCAGCCACTCGCTGCACACCCCGCTGATGTCCCAGACGAACGCGATCTCCGGGATCATCCTGGTCGGCTCGCTGCTGCAGATCGGCTCGGCGGACACCGTGGTGACGGCCCTGGCCGTGGTCTCGGCGGCCATCGCGAGCATCAACGTCTTCGGAGGCTTCCTGGTCACGTACCGGATGCTCGGCATGTTCCGGAAGGGTGCGTGACCGTCGTGAGTCTCACCACGGTGGCCCAGGCCGCCTACCTCGTGGCGGCCGTCCTGTTCATCCTCTCGCTCGCCGGCCTGTCCAAGCAGGAGACGGCACGGCGCGGCAACGTCCTGGGCATGGTCGGCATGGGCGTCGCCCTCGTCGCCACCGTCGTCCTGTCCCTCAAGGACTCGGCGCGTTCGCCGTGGGTGACGGCGCTGCTGATCGCGCTGGTCCTGGTGGTCGGTGCCGTGATCGGCACCTGGCGCGCCCGCACCGTCGAGATGACGCAGATGCCCGAGCTGATCGCGATGCTGCACAGCTTCGTCGGCGCCGCGGCCGTGATCATCGGGTACAACTCCTTCCTCACGGAGCGGCGCGGCGGCGCACTCATGGTCGAGGTGTTCCTCGGGGTGCTGATCGGTGCGGTGACGTTCACCGGCTCGATCATCGCGTTCCTCAAGCTGTCGGCCCGGATCAAGTCGAACCCCCTGACCCTGCCCGGCCGCAACTGGCTGAACCTGGGCGCGCTCGTGGTGTCGTTCGCCCTGATGGGCTGGTTCATCGCCGCACCGTCGATCTGGCCGCTGGCGATCATGACCGTCATCGCGCTGGCGCTCGGCCTGCACCTCGTCGCCGCGATCGGCGGCGGCGACATGCCGGTGGTCGTGTCGATGCTGAACTCGTACTCCGGCTGGGCGGCAGCGGCGGCGGGCTTCATGCTCGGCAACGACCTGCTGATCGTCACCGGCTCCCTGGTCGGCTCCTCCGGTGCGATCCTCTCCTACCTCATGTGCAAGGCGATGAACCGGTCGTTCGTCTCGGTGATCCTCGGCGGGTTCGGTGCCGAGGGCGGCAAGGTGTCGGCGGCGGCCGTCGGGGGCGAGCACCGGGAGGTCAGCGCGGCCGAGGCCGCCGAGCTGCTCTCGTCGTCCCGGTCCGTCATCGTCACCCCCGGCTACGGCATGGCCGTGGCCAAGGCGCAGTACCCGGTCGCGGAGCTCGTCACCCGGCTGCGGGAGAAGGGCGTCACCGTCCGGTTCGGCGTGCACCCCGTCGCGGGCCGGCTGCCCGGGCACATGAACGTGCTGCTCGCCGAGGCGAAGGTGCCGTACGACATCGTCCTGGAGATGGACGAGATCAACGACGACTTCAAGGACACCGACGTCGTCCTGGTGATCGGTGCCAACGACACGGTGAACCCCGCCGCGCTGGAGGACCCGGGCTCGCCGATCGCGGGGATGCCGGTGCTGCACGTCTGGGAGGCGCACCAGGTGATCGTCTTCAAGCGGTCGATGGCCACCGGTTACGCCGGGGTCCCGAACCCCCTCTTCTACCGGGAGAACACCGCGATGCTGTTCGGCGACGCCAAGACCCAGGTCGAGGCCATCCTCGCTGCTCTCTGAGGGCCTTTCGGCCCAAGGTCCTGGCGCTGCCCGAGTTCGCCCGCACTAGGGTGGTTTCGCAAACCCACCATCTGTCCGAAGGAGCACCCATGGCCACCATCGAGGCCGTCGGCGCCCGCGAGATCCTCGACTCGCGCGGCAACCCCACCGTGGAGGTCGAGGTCGCCCTCGACGACGGCACCCTGGCCCGCGCGGGCGTCCCGTCGGGCGCCTCCACCGGCGCCTTCGAGGCCGTGGAGCGTCGCGACGACGACAAGGGCCGGTACCTCGGCAAGGGCGTCACCGGCGCGGTGCAGTCCGTGATCGACGAGATCGCGCCCGAGCTCATCGGCTACGAGGCGACCGAGCAGCGCCTGGTCGACCAGGCGCTCATCGACCTCGACGGCACGCCCAACAAGGGCAAGCTCGGCGCCAACGCCATCCTCGGCGTCTCCATCGCCGTGGCGAAGGCCGCCGCCGACTCGGCCGACCTGCCGCTGTTCCGCTACCTCGGCGGCCCCAACGCGCACGTCCTGCCGGTCCCGATGATGAACATCCTCAACGGTGGGTCGCACGCCGACTCCAACGTGGACATCCAGGAGTTCATGGTCGCGCCGTTCGGCCTGCCGACGTACAAGGAGGCGCTGCGTGCCGGCGCCGAGGTGTACCACTCCCTCAAGAGCGTCCTGAAGAGCAAGGGCCTGTCCACGGGCCTCGGCGACGAGGGCGGCTTCGCCCCCAACCTGCCGAGCAACCGTGACGCGCTCGACCTGATCGTCGTCGCGATCGAGAAGGCCGGCTACGTCCCGGGCAAGGACGTCGGCCTCGCGCTGGACGTCGCCTCGACCGAGTTCTTCTCCGAGGACAAGTACGCGTTCGAGGGCCAGAAGCTCCAGAGCGCCGCGATGATCGAGTACTACGAGAAGCTCGTCACCGACTATCCGCTGGTCTCCATCGAGGACCCGCTGGCCGAGGACGACTGGGAGGGCTGGCAGGCTCTCATGGAGCGCATCGGCTCCAAGATCCAGATCGTCGGCGACGACCTGTTCGTCACCAACCCGGAGCGTCTGGCCCGCGGCATCAGGTCGCAGGCCGCCAACGCCCTCCTGGTCAAGCTGAACCAGATCGGCACCGTGACCGAGACGCTCGACGCGATCGAGCTGGCGCAGCGCAACGGCTTCCGCACGATGACCTCGCACCGCTCCGGCGAGACCGAGGACACCACCATCGCGGACCTGTCCGTCGCGTCGAACGCCGGCCAGATCAAGACCGGTGCGCCGGCCCGTGGCGAGCGCATCAACAAGTACAACCAGCTGCTCCGCATCGAGGAGGAGCTGGACGACGCCGGCACCTACGCCGGTGCGTCCGCCTTCCCGCGCTTCCAGCGCTGAGGCGTTCCGCGGCTCAGCACCATCCCGAGGGCCGGTGACCGTCAGGTCGCCGGCCCTCGGCGCGTCCGGGTGCGGACACGTGCACGAGCTCGGCGTCGACCACGCGCTGCTGCGACACAGGTGTGGGGGCGCCACGTGGTCCGCAGTCCGCCGCGCCCGGACACGGCGGAGCGGCACCGGGTACCCGGGGTTGGCGACGTGCCGGGGCACAATCGAGCACATGCCGTCCGCCCGTCGTCCTGCCGCGCCTGGCGCGCGCTCGGCGGGCGCACCCCGGGTGGCCGAGCGAGCGGCGTCGGGCGTCACGCCGCGCACCACTCCACCGCGGACGGGCGCCCCGCCGCGGACCACTGCGCCGCGCACCAGCCCGCCGCGCGCGTCCCGTCGTCCGGCTGCGGCCCGGGCGTCGACCCGGCCGTCGTCCACCACCCCGCCTCGCGGAACGCCGCGTGCCGAGGTGGTCCAGCAGCGGCTCCCGCGGATGCTGACGGTGCGCGCCATGGTGCTGGGCCTGGTGCTGCTGCTCGCGTTCGTGCTGGTGTACCCCACGCTGCACTCCTACCTGGAGCAGCAGACGCAGCTCGCGCAGCTCCGCGCCCAGGTGGCCGCGGCGCAGCAGCACAACTCCGACCTGCAGGCGGACCTCAAGCGCTGGGACGATCCGGCGTACGTCAAGGCGCAGGCGCGGGAACGGCTCAACTTCGTGATGCCCGGCGAGACCGCCTTCCGGGTGGTGGACCCGCAGACCGTGCCGGACACGGCGCCGAACACCCCGACGACGGGGGCGCGGGACGGGTCCGCCGCGGTCGGCTCGACGCAGCCGTGGTACCTGGACGTGTGGAAGTCGGTCCGGGCGGCGGGTGCGGCTGCGGCGCCGACGACCGCGCCCACGGCGGGCGCGGTGCCGACGACCACGGCGACGTCGGGGGCGACCTCGGCGCCGACCGGTGCGTCGACCGGTGCGCCCACCACGGCGCCGACGGGTGCAGCGAAGCCCTGAGGCCTCGCCCGGTCCGAGCTGTGCGGAGCGGCCGGTAGCGCCGGACCGTCGCCGGCCGACAGGCGGCCCGGCCGGCCGACCCCGGTCAGGGACAATGGAGGCCCCTCCCGACAGGACGCCCTCCCGATGACCGAGCAGCACGTGCCGCCGTACCCCGCCGTCGACCCAGGTGACCTCGCCGTGGTCACGGAGCAGCTGGGCCGGCCCGCCCGCGGCGTCGTGCGGATCGCCGCGCGCTGCGTCTGCGGGCGCCCGACGGTGGTGCAGACGGCGCCGCGGCTGGACGACGGCACCCCCTTCCCGACGACGTACTACCTGACCAACCCGCAGGCGGTCGCCGCGGTGAGCACGCTCGAGGCGACGGGTCTGATGAAGGAGCTGACGGCACGGCTCGCGGTCGACGAGGAGCTGGCGGCCGGGCATCGTCGGGCGCACGAGGCCTACCTCGCCGACCGGGAGGCGCTGGGCCGCGTGCCCGAGATCGCGGGGATCTCCGCCGGGGGGATGCCGACGCGGGTGAAGTGCCTGCACGTGCTCGTCGGCCACGCGCTCGCAGCCGGTCCCGGCGTGAACCCGGTCGGTGACGAGGTGCTCGCCCTGATCAGGGACACGTGGCGGCCCGACAGGTGCACGTGCTGAGCCGTTGAGGGCGGGCCGGACGGCCCGGCCGGTGTCCGGGGCGGATGGCACGATGTGCCGGTGACACGCGTGGCAGCCATCGACTGCGGGACGAACACCATCCGGCTCCTGGTGGCCGACCTCGACGTGGCGGCCGGCACGCTGACCGAGGTGGTGCGGCAGGCCGAGATCGTCCGGCTCGGCCAGGGCGTGGACCGGACCGGTGAGCTGGCGCCCGAGGCGCTCGCCCGGACGCTGGACATGACGGCGCGCTACGCCGCCACCTGCCGTGAGCACGGGGTCGAGGCGGTGCGGTTCGTCGCGACGTCGGCGACGCGGGACGCACGCAACCGCGACGAGTTCGTCTCGGGGGTGCGCGGCGCGCTGGGCGTCGACCCCGAGGTGGTGACCGGCCACGAGGAGGCCGCCCTCTCGTTCCGGGGGGCCACAGGTGTGCTCGCCGCGACGCATCCGGGCCCCTTCCTCGTCGTCGACCTCGGCGGTGGCTCGACCGAGCTGGTGCTCGGCACCCGTGAGCCCGAGGCGGCGGTCTCGATGGACATCGGGTCCGTGCGGCTGACCGAGCGGCACCTCCAGTCCGACCCGCCCACCGCGGAGCAGGTCGCAGCGGCACGCGCCGACGTGGCCGCGGCGCTGGACGAGGCGGAGAAGACGGTGCCCCTGAGGCAGGCGGTCACGCTGGTCGGTCTGGCCGGGTCCGTCACGTCGGTCACCGCGCACACCCTGGGGCTGCCTCGGTACGACCGGACGGCGATCGACGGCGCCGTGCTCGACGTCCGCACCGTCCTGGCGGCCTGCGACGACCTGCTGCACCGCAGCCGTGCCGACCGCACCGCCCTCGGCTTCATGCACCCGGGGCGGGTCGACGTGATCGGCGCCGGTGCGCTGATCTGGTCCGAGGTGATCGCCCGGGTGCAGGCCGAGGTGGCGCGCGACGGTCGCCGGCTGACCGAGGTGGTCACCAGCGAGCACGACATCCTCGACGGCATCGCCTGGAGCATCGCCGACTGACGGCGTCGTGCCCCGCAGGGCAGGGCGCGTCCGTCCGTCACCTTGTGCCTAGGCTGGAGCTTCACCGACCCCTGGATGAGACGTGACCACCGAGATCTGGACAGACATCGCCCTGGTCCTCCTGTTCATCGGCATCGGAGGGCTGTTCTCCGGCACCGAGCTCGCACTGGTGTCCCTGCGTGAGAGCCAGCTGGTGCAGCTGGACAAGCAGGGCGGCCGTGGCGCCCGCGTGGCACGCGTGGCCCGGAACCCCAACCGGTTCCTCGCTGCGGTGCAGATCGGCGTGACGGTGGCCGGATTCTTCTCGGCGGCGTTCGGCGCGTCGACGCTGTCGCCGCACGTCTCGCCGGTGCTGGTGCGCTGGGGGCTGTCCCAGGGTGCGGCGGACACGGTGGGGCTGATCGCGCTGACCCTGGTGATCGCGTACCTGTCCCTGGTGCTCGGCGAGCTGGTGCCGAAGCGGCTGGCGATGCAGCGGCCGGCGAAGATCGCCACCGCGGTGGGCTCGGCGGTCGACCGCCTCGCCTGGGTGATGACGCCGGTGATCTGGTTGCTGTCCGTGTCCACCAACGGTGTGGTGCGACTGCTCGGCCAGGACCCGCGGGCCAAGGGCGAGGCGGTGACGGACGAGGAGCTGCGCGACCTGGTCGCCACCCATCCGGACCTGCCCGAGGACGAGCGCCGGCTGATCGACGACGTGTTCGACGCGGGGGACCGGCTGCTGGTCGAGGCCATGCGTCCGCGCGGTGAGGTGCGGTTCCTGTCCGCCGCCCAGTCGGCCGTCGACGCGGCGGCGGAGGTGCGGCAGCTGCCCTACTCCCGCTACCCGGTCACGGGGACCGACTTCGACGACGTGGTCGGCTTCGTGCACGTGCGGGACCTGCTCGCGGCCGTGGCGGACGTGGCGGTGGACCTCGGCGACGGCGTGCGCGACGAGCCGGAGGCCACCGTCGGCGACGTCGCCCGACCCATCCCGTCGCTGCCCGGCACCAACAAGGTGCTGCCGACGCTCTCGAGCATGCGTCGGACGGGTACCCACATCGCCCTGGTGGTGGACGAGTACGGCGGTACGGACGGCATCGTCACCCTGGAGGACCTGCTCGAGGAGCTGGTCGGCGACATCGTCGACGAGCACGACGTGAAGCCGGAGACGACCGGCACGGGGTCCGACGTGGACGCTCGGCTGACCCTCGAGGAGTTCGCCGACCGGACCGGCGTGCTGCTGCACGACGGTCCGTACGAGACGGTCGCGGGCTACGTGCTGTCGCGGCTCGGCCGCATGGCGGCGATCGGCGACCGCGTGCCGGTGGAGACGGTGCGCTCGGGGCTGACCAACGCCACGCTGCAGGTCACAGCGGTGGACGGGCACCGCGTGGCGGCCGTGCGCCTCGACCCGGAGGGTGATCCCACCGTGCTGCAGGGCCGGGTGTCGGGCTCCACCGCCGACCGCGACCAGCCACCCGGGACCGACTGACCCGCTAGGTGTGCTCGGCCGTCACGGCCGTGTCGGCGGCCTCGGTCAGCCTGCGTGCGATCTCCCGGACCGCGCCGAGGGTGCTGCTCACGGAGCTGCGCAGCGCGCGTTCCGGCCGCACCAGGGCGTCCACGCGCCTGGCGACGTGCAGGTCGCGCAACGGACGGAGCACCACGTCCGGCCGGACGGGTGCGGTGTAGCGGGGCATCAGCGCGATGCCGCCCCCAGCTGCGACGACGGCGGCCGCGACGGTGAAGTCGTTGATCCGGTGGCGGAGCTGCGCGGGCCGGCCTGCGGCGGCGGCGATCGCCTCGAGGGACCCGAGCAGCGGGTAGCCGCTCTGCACGGCGATCCACGGCTCGCCGCCGACGTCCGCCACCGACAGGTCGGCTCGGTCGGCGAGCGGATGTGCCACCGGGAGGGCGACGTCGAGGGGCTCGTGCAGCAACGGGGTCACCGACGTACCGGCCGGCCATGGTGGGCTGTGGTCGGGCCGGTGGGCGATGACGATGTCGTGCTCGGCGGTGAGCGCGGGGAACCGGGCCTGCTCGACGTCCTGGTCGGCGAGCTCGAGGACGGCGTCCCCGCCGGCCTGGAGCAGTTGCGGGAACAACGTGGCGGCCGCGCTGTGGAAGGCCGCGACCCGCACGGTTCCGCGGGGGTCGGTCAGGTGCTCGTCGACCGCGCGCTCGGCGCGGGCCAGTGCGGTGGCCACGTCGGCGGCAGCGGCTGCGAGGGCGCGGCCCGCATCCGTCAGGACGAGCGTGCGACCACGGCGCTCGGTCAGGGGAACCGCGGTGCTGCGCTGCAGCGCGGTCAGCTGCTGGGACACGGCCGACGGGGTCACGAACAGCGCTGCGGCGACCGCCGTCACGCTGCCCCGGTCGCCGAGCTCCCGAAGAACGGCCAGCTGTCGCAGTTCCATGAAGGGATACTAAAAGCATGATCGAGCAAGATGTCGTTGATCTTCACGGTCGATTGGCCGCAAGGTCGACCCGTGCTCACCACTCGGTCCGCCGTCGACGCGGTGCTCCTCGGCGTCGCGCTCGTCTGGGGCACCAGCTACCTGGCCGCGAAGGAGCTGACCGCGGTCGCCCCGGTGCTCGTCGTCCTGGCGCTGCGCTACGTGATCTCGGCCGTCGCGCTCGGGGCGGTGTGCCTGGTGCGACGGGTGCCGGTCCCGCGGGGCCGGGAGCTGTGGGTCGGTGCGCTCCTGGGAGGCACCCAGGCGGCGGTGCTCACCCTCGAGACCTTCGGCGTCGCGGCGACGTCGGCCACCAACGCCGGTCTGATCATCAGCCTGACCATCGTCGTCACCCCGCTGCTGGAGAGCGTGTGGTCGCACGCCTGGCTGCCGGCGCCGTTCTTCGTCGCCGCGGTCCTCGCCGTGCTGGGCGTGGCGCTGCTGGTGTCCGGTCACGGCTTCCGCGCTCCGACGGTGGGCGACGTGCTGATGCTCGCCGCCGCGGCGGTCCGCGCCGTGCAGGTCAGCCTGATCGGTCGGCTCACCCGCGGCCGGCAGCACAGCTCGCTGTCGCTCACCACGGTGCAGGCGGTGGTCGGCGCCGTGCTGCTCAGCGCCGCCGCCGGTGACCGGCTTGCCTCGGCCGTGCCGCACCTGTCGCTCGTCGACTGGAGCCGGCTGGCCTACCTGGCGGTGGCGTGCAGCGTGTTCGCCTTCCTCGCCCAGACGTGGGCCATCCGGCGCACGTCGGCCAGCCGGGCCAGCCTGCTGCTGGGGACCGAACCGGTGTGGGCCGTCGCGGTCGGCGTCAGTCTCGGTGGTGAGCCACTGACGGCGCTCGGCGTCGTCGGGGCGGCCCTGATCATCGCGTCCACCTCGTGGGGCCAGCAGGTCGAACGTCGTCATCGGCTCCGGACGCCGGCGCCACAGCTCGTGCTCGCCGGCGACGGCTGACCGCGCGCTACCCCCGCGGGGGATCTCCGCTGGCCACGGCCAAGCCCGGCCGTCGCTGGGCGCCCGCTGTGCGAAGGATCACGCGACACCGCTACGGCGGGGACGAAAGTCCCGGTTTACGGTTGAGACATGTCCGATCCCGCTGCCGTCCAGGGTTCCGCGCCGGTCCCGTCGGAGGCACCCGTGCGTCCGGCCAAGCCGCGCAAGTCGCCTCGGGTGCTCATCCTCGGCGGCGGCACGGTGGGCCTGTACACCGCCCGCCGCCTGCGGCGCCGCCTCGGCAAGCGGGACGCGGCGATCGTCGTCGTCGACCCGCGGTCCTACATGACGTATGCGCCGTTCCTGCCGGAGACGGCGGCCGGGTCGATCGACCCTCGCAACGTGGTGGCGCCGCACCGAAGGGCACTCAGAGGCGTCGACGTGCTGCAGGGCAAGGTGACGCAGATCGAGCACGCCGGCCGGCGGGTGCAGATCACGCCCGAGGAGGGCGACCCGTACTGGGTGCAGTACGACCACCTGGTCGTCGGCCTCGGCTCGGTGGCGCGGACGCTGCCGATCCCTGGGCTGGCGGAGGAGGGCATCGGCTTCAAGACGGTCGAAGAGGCCATCGCGCTGCGCAACCACGTGCTCGACCGGATCGACCTGGCGGCCAGCACCTGGGACCCGGAGCTGCGTCGACGGATGCTGACGTTCGTCTTCGTCGGCGGTGGTTTCGCGGGCATCGAGGCGCTCGCGGAGGTCGAGGACCTCGCGCGCTACACGATCCGGCACTACAAGCAGGTGGAGGAGGACGAGCTGCGGTTCGTCCTGGTCGAGGGTTCCCCGCGGATCCTCCCGGAGGTCAGCGAGGAGCTCGGCGGCTACACCCTCGAGCAGCTGCGCAAGCGGCGCATCGAGATCTACCTGTCCACCTTCCTCAACTCCTGCGTCGGCGGGCACATCGTGCTCTCCGACGGCACCGAGTTCGACACCGAGACCGTCGTGTGGACGGCAGGTGTGAAGGCGAACCCGGTGCTGGCCGACTCCGACCTGCCTCTGGACAACACGGGACGGGTGATCACCAACGCCTTCCTGCAGGTGACGACGGCCGACGGCGACGTGGTCCCCGACGCCTACGCCGCAGGGGACTGCGCGGCGGTTCCCGACCTGGTCAACCCCGGCAAGACCTGCCCGCCGAACGCTCAGCACGCGCTGCGCCAGGGCAACCACCTGGGTGACAACCTGGCACGCGTCCTCAGCTCCGCACCGCCGACGGAGTACAAGCACAAGAACATCGGCGCCGTCGCCTCGCTCGGCATGTACAAGGGTGTCGCCCAGATGTTCGGCCGGATCAAGGTGCGCGGGTTCCTCGCCTGGGTGCTGCACCGCACGTACCACGTGTTCGCCATGCCGACCGTGAACCGCAAGGTCCGGATCATGATGGGCTGGACGTCGTCGCTGCTGCTGCGCCGCGAGGTCGTCTCGCTCGGCGCCCTGCAGGACCCCCGCGCCGAGTTCCGTGCCGCCGCGGTGCGCCCCAAGCCGAAGCCGGCGGCCGGTCAGGCCGACCCGACGGTGGCCGCAGCTCGCTGATCCGACCGGCCGGG
>NCKG01000028.1:0-12064 GCA_002279095.1 Cellulomonas sp. 14-74-6 | reverse complement strand
GTGGTGGGGGGCACCCCCGCCGGCGCGGTGAACATCACCATGAGCGGCTACTCGCAGCCGTCGTGGACGTGGGACGGCGGCAGCGGCACGTGGCTGCGGTCCGAGGGCGGCACCCCGGCCGTGGTGCGGTCCGGTGCACGCCTGGCGGCCACCAACGTGGTGGTGCTGCGCGTGACGCTCGTGGACACCGGCACCAGGGACCCGGCCGGCAACCCCGTGCCGGAGACGGTGCTCACGGGGTCCGGTGAGGCGCTCGTCGCGACCGGCGGCAAGACTGTCAAGGGGACGTGGACCAAGGGCGCCAAGCCGGAGGTCCTCAAGCTGACCGGTACGGACGGCCAGCCCGTGTCCCTCGCCCCGGGCAACACGTGGGTCGAGATGGTGCCGACCAACGGGTCGGTCACCGCGGGCTGAGCCGGGTCGAGCAGCGGGACGGCGTGTCGTCCGCCCTGCTCGCAGTCGTCCCGTGCTGCCCGTCGTGCTGCCCGGGAGGACGTCCGCCGGCTACCGTTCCGGCGCCGGGCTGGTGCGGCCGCGTCACGTTCGGCGACCACCTGGCAGCGCAGTGCGCGGTTCGGCGCTGAGGCTTCGGGCTCGAACCGAAGGACACCGGCTCACCCGCGGGCGTGCCGCGGGACAGCCGCTGCTCAGAACGCGTACGGGAACCCGGACCAGTCGGGGTCGCGGTGCTGCAGGAACGCGTCGCGCCCCTCGACGGCCTCGTCGCTGCCGTACGCCAACCGCGTCGCCTCACCGGCGAACACCTGCTGACCGGCCAGCCCGTCGTCGGCCAGGTTGAACGCGAACTTCAGCATGCGGATCGCCTGCGGCGACTTGGTGGCGATGATCCGCGCGTACTCCAGGCCCGCCGCCTCGACGTCGTCGTGAGCGACGACGTCGTTCACCGCACCCCACTCGTAGGCCTGCTCCGCGGAGTACTCCCGGGCGAGGAAGAAGATCTCCCGGGCGCGCTTCTGCCCGACCTGCCGCGCGAGCAGCGCCGAGCCGTAGCCGGCGTCGAACGACCCGACGTTCGCATCCGTCTGCATGAACCGGGCGTGCTCGCGGCTGGCGATCGTCAGGTCGGCCACCACGTGCAGCGAGTGCCCGCCGCCGGCCGCCCAGCCGTTCACCAGGGCGACCACCACCTTGGGCATCGTGCGGATCAGGCGCTGCACCTCGAGGATGTGCAGCCGCCCGGCCCGCGCGGGGTCCACGGTCGCCGCGGTGTCGCCGTCGGCGTACCGGTACCCGTCGCGGCCGCGCACCCGCTGGTCGCCGCCGGAGCAGAACGCCCAGCCGCCGTCCTTGGGGCTCGGTCCGTTGCCGGTCAGCAGCACGGTGCCCACGTCGGACGTCGTCCGGGCGTGGTCCAGCACCGCGTACAGCTCGTCGACCGTGTGCGGGCGGAACGCGTTGCGCACCTCCGGCCGGTGGAAGGCCACCCGCACCACCGGCAGGTCCCGCTGGCCGTCGGCCTGCCGCGCGACGCCGCGGTGGTACGTGATGTCGGTCAGCTGCTCGAAGTCCGGCACCGTGCGCCACCGGGACGGGTCGAAGGTCGCCGAGACGGCGGTGGGCTCGGGCGTCAGGGGCTGCAGGGCGACGGCGGGGGTCACGCCCGTCACCTTAGGCGGCGGCCGCCTGCTGCCGACCCGGACCGGCGGCGCCGGCCGCTGCCGGCCGCTGCCCGCCTCGGCCGCGCGCCTCGAGGCCGGGTGCCTAAGGTGGCGGACGTGCCCGTCCCCGGAGACCTCGTCGTCTGGTCCGTCCCCATGCGGACCCGGTTCCGCGGGCTGACGTCCCGGGACGGCACGCTGGTGCGCGGCGACGCGGGCTGGGGGGAGTTCAGCCCCTTCTGGGACTACGACGACGACGAGTCCCGCCGCTGGTGGCTCGCGGCGCGGGAGGCGGCCGACCAGGGCTGGCCCGCACCGCTGCGCGACCGCATCCCGGTGAACGTCACGGTTCCGGCGGTGGACGCGGCCACCGCCCACCGCATCGTGCGGGCGTCCGGCGGCTGCACGACCGCCAAGGTGAAGGTCGCCGAGCCGGGGCAGTCGTCCGCCGACGACGAGGCGCGGCTCGAGGCGGTGCGCGACGCGCTCGGTCCGGACGGTGCCATCCGGGTGGACGCCAACACCGCCTGGGACGTGGACACCGCCGCTGCGCGGCTGACCGCGCTGGACCGTGCCGCCGGCGGGCTGCAGTACGCCGAGCAGCCGGTGCGCACGGTGGACGAGCTCGCGGCGCTGCGCCGCCGGACCCACGTGCCGGTGGCGGCCGACGAGTCGGTGCGCCGGGCGGCAGACCCGCTCGAGGTCGCTCGTCGGCACGCGGCCGACGTGGTGGTGCTCAAGGTGCAGCCCCTCGGCGGCGTGCGGGCGTGCCTGCGGCTGGCCGAGCAGCTGGACGTACCGGTGGTCGTGTCCTCCGCGCTCGAGTCCTCCGTGGGGCTCGCCGCCGGCCTCGCGCTCGCGGCGGCCCTGCCGGAGCTGCCGTACGCCTGCGGCCTGGCGACGGCGGCGCTGCTCACGCACGACCTGGTCACGGAACCGCTGTTGCCGCGTGACGGGGCGATCGACGTGCGCCGGCCGATGCCCGAGCCGGACCTGCTGACGGCCGCCGCGGCGGCGCCCGGTCTCGAGGCCCGGTGGCGGGAGCGGGTCGCCCGCGTGGCAGGAGCGGCCCGGGCTCCTCGGGCATGATGGCGGCCGTGACCACCCCGTCGACCAACCCGTCGACCGCCGCCGCCCGCGTGCTCGTCCAGGCGCTGGCGGCGCTCGGCGTGCGCGACGTCGTGCTGGCACCCGGCTCGCGGAGCGCGCCGCTCGCCTTCGCGCTCGCCGCGGCCGCGCTGCCGGACGACGAGCGGCCGCAGCACGCCCCGGCGCTGCGGCTGCACGTGCGGGTCGACGAGCGGGACGCCGCGTTCCTCGCCCTCGGGATGGCCAAGGCCTCGCCCTGGAGCGACGTGCCGACGGGACCCGGTGACGGCCGTCCGGCGATGGCGCGGCCGGTGGCGGTGGTCACCACGTCCGGCACTGCCGTCGCGAACCTGCACCCCGCGGTCCTCGAGGCGCACCACGCCGGCGTCCCGCTGCTGCTGCTGACGGCCGACCGGCCGCACGAGCTGCGAGGCACCGGTGCCAACCAGACCACCGAGCAGCCCGGGATGTTCGGCCCGGCCGTCCGGCTCGCGGCGGACGTCCCGGCGCCGACCGGACGTCCGGACGAGGACCGCGACCTGCGCGCGCTCGCGGCCAGGGCGGTCGCGGCTGCCACGGGCGCGCGGACGGGCACGCCCGGGCCGGTGCACCTCGACCTGGCCTTCCGCGAGCCCCTGGTGCCGTCGCCGGACGACGAGGGCTGGCCGACGCCGTCCACCGCGGGGCTCAGCGTCGTCGAGCCCGTCGGCGGGTGGTCCGCGACGGCCGGTGCCCCGCTCCCTGCGCTGACCGCCGCGATCCCGGCCGTCGTCGACCCCGCTGCCGCCCGGCGCCGGCGCTCGCGTGGCCCGGTGCCGACCGTCGTCGTGGCCGGCGACGGCGCCGGCCCGGCCGCACTCCAGCTCGCGGAGGCCGCCGGCTGGCCGCTGCTCGCCGAGCCGTCGTCCGGTGCGCGTGCCGGCTCGCGCGCGCTGACCACGTACCGCCTGCTGCTGGACGACGAACGGCTGGGTGGCGAGGTCCGCCGCGTGGTGGTGCTCGGCCGGCCCACGTTGTCGCGGCCGGTGCAGCGGCTGCTCGCGGACCCGGACGTCGAGGTGGCGGTGATCGCCCCGCGCGGGGCGCCCTGGCCGGACGCCGCCCGCAACGCCGCGGCGGTGCTGCCCGAGGTCCCGGCGCGGTGGCGTCGCTCCGGTGCACCCCAGGGCTGGTGGGACGCGTGGCGCGCGGCCGACCAGGCGGCGCTCACGGTGCTGGACCGCCTGCTCGGGGTGGACGACGCGGCGACGGCGGGCCGGCGAGGTCGTTCGTCGGCGCGGCTCAGCGGTCCCGCCGTGGCGCGGGCCGTCGCGGCCGCGAGCTCTCCGGCGGACGTGCTGGTGGCGGGCTCGTCCAACCCCGTGCGCGACCTCGACCTGGTGGCGCGCTGGGAGACGGCACCGCTGGTGCTGGCCAACCGCGGGCTGGCGGGCATCGACGGCACGATCTCCACCGCGGCGGGGACCGCGCTCGCCCTTCCCGCGCGCCGCGTGCGCGCGTACGTGGGCGACCTGACGTTCCTGCACGACGTCGGCGGGCTGCTCAGGGGACCAGGAGAGCCTTCGCTGGACCTGCAGGTTGTGGTGGCGAACGACGACGGCGGATCGGTGTTCAGCACCCTCGAGCCGGGCGCGCCCGCGCATGCGGCGGTGTTCGAGCGGGTGTTCGGCACGCCGCACGGCGCCGATCTTGCGGCGCTGTGCGCCGGGTACGGGGTGCGGCACACGCGGGTCAGCGACCTGGACGGCCTGCTCCCGGCGCTGGCGGCGCCGGGGACCGGGCTCAGCGTCGTGGAGGTGCGGGTGGACCGCGCCGGCCGGCGGGCGCTCGGCGAGCGCATCGCCGCCGAGGTGGCCGATGCCGTCCGGGAGCTGCTCTCCAGCTGAGCCGTGGGCGCCTGCGGGAGGATCGTCGCCGGACACATGCCGAACTCGCAGCGGATTCCCAGGTTAGGTGGAGGCTCTCTCCAGCACGAGGACGTCTCATGGTCGTGACAAGGAGGGGACCCATGACCACCACTGATTCGCCCGGACCCGACGGGACCGACCGCCCCGAGGGTGCGCAGCAGCCGCCGGCGGACCAGGGCCCGCAGGGGGCGGCCGACGCAGGCCGGGAGCCCTCGGCCCAGCCGGAGCACCCGCAGGCCGCGGACACGCAGGCGCTGCCCGTCGAGCACCCCACGCAGCCGCTGCCCACCTCGGCGCAGCAGCCCACGGCACCCACGGCGCAGCAGCCCACGGCGCCGCACGCCGGCCACACCTACCCGATCCGCAGCTACGGCGGGTACCCCGGTCAGCCGGGCCAGCAGCCGTACGGCGGCCCCGGCCAGCAGCCGTACCCGCCCGTCGCGGGCCGGCCCTACGCCCAGCCGTACGGCGCCCAGCCGTACCCGGGCCAGGCGTCGGGACAGCCCTACGGCGGCCGGCCGTACCCGGGCCAGCCCTACCCCGGTGAGGCGTACCCCGGCCAGCCCTACGCGCCGAAGGGCGCCCAGGGCCAGCCGTACGCCGGTTACGACCCGTACGCCGGTCCCGGTCAGCCGACCGGCACGGCCGAGGCGGCCGAGGTCGACCCGAACGCCCCTCCCGGCAGCGCGCAGCGACGCCGGTGGCTGCCCCTGGTCGCGACGCTGGTCGTGGTGCTGCTCCTCGCCATCGGCGCGGTCGCCGTGGCGTCGCGCAGCGGTTCGCGCAGCGCGGCGGGCGGCGGATCGCAGCCGGCCTCGCTGGCGACCATCGGGCACTCCGGCTCGAGCTCCGTGCCGGTGTCCGGCTCCAGCTCCCAGAACCCCAACTGGCCGGCCGTGGTGCAGGCGGTGCACTCGTCCGTGGTGGCGATCTCCGTCACCACCGCCTCGGGTCAGGCCGAGGGGTCCGGGGTGATCATCGACTCCAAGGCGTACGTGCTCACCAACGACCACGTCGTCTCGGGGGCGCAGAACAACACCGTCCAGGTGACCCTCGACGACGGTCGGCTGTTCGAGGCCACGATCGTCGGCACCGACCCGATCACCGACCTCGCGGTGGTGCAGCTGAAGAACGCCCCGAAGGACCTGACCGTCGCGCAGTTCGGCGACTCCGACAAGGTGAACGTCGGCCAGGCTGTGATGGCCGTCGGCAACCCGCTCGGGCTGGCGAACACCGTCACCACGGGCATCGTGTCCGCCGTCGACCGACCGGTGTCCACCTCCGAGTCGGGCGGTCAGCCGGTGGTGACCAACGCCATCCAGATCGACGCTGCGATCAACCCCGGCAACTCCGGTGGACCGCTGTTCGACGCGCAGGGCCAGGTGATCGGCATCACCTCCTCGATCGCCACCACGTCCAGCCAGTCCGGCTCGATCGGCCTCGGCTTCGCGATCCCGGTCAACCTGATGAAGAACATCGCCGCCCAGCTGATCGACTCGGGCACCGCCAAGCACGCCTTCCTCGGTGTTCAGCTGAAGGACGGGACGGCGACGGCAGACGGCGTCACGCGCCGCGGTGCCGCGGTGCAGTCGGTGAGCTCCGGCTCCCCGGCAGCGAACGCCGGCATCCAGAACGGTGACGTGATCGTGGCCGTCGACAACAACCCGACCGGCGGCGCCGAGTCGCTGACGGCCTTCGTCCGGGCGATGGCCTCCGGCCAGCAGGCGACGCTGACGGTGGTGCGCGGTGGCAAGGCCATCGAGGTCAAGGTGACGCTCGCTACCAAGCAGGAGACCGCCACCCAGAACGGGTCCCGCTCGGGTTCGAACGGCTCGAACGGGTCCAACGGCTCCAACGGCCAGACCGCGCCGGGCAACCTCAGCCCCGACCAGCTGTGGCAGTGGCTGCAGCAGCAGGGCGGCGGCAACGACGGGAGCAGCCCCAACCAAGGCTGACGAGCGCCCAGCACGACCGACGGGCCGGCCCCCGGGTTCAGCATCCGGGGCCGGCCCGTCGTCGTCCGATCCTCGGCCGCCCTGCCTGTGGTCAGTCCGAACCGAGCGCCCACCGCATGGGCACCAGCTTCGCCTCCGACTCGGCAAGCTCCGCCGCCGGGTCGGACGCCGCCACGACACCGCACCCGGCGAACAGCCGCACCCGCCGCGGGTCGTCCGGGTCCACCCGCCCGGACCGCAGCGCGATGCCCCACTCGCCGTCGCCGTCGGCACCGAACCACCCCACGGGGCCCGCGTACCGACCCCGGTCCATCCCCTCGATGCGCCGGATCAGCGCCCCGGCCGCCCGCGTCGGCGTGCCGCACACGGCAGCCGTCGGGTGCAGGGCGGCGGCCAGTGCCAAGGACGACGGGTGCGGACGCCCGTCGGCCGGCGTCGCCAGCACGCCCGTCACGTCGGACGCGAGGTGCAGCACGTTCGGCAGCGACAGCACGAACGGCACGTCCGGCACGTTGCTCGACGAGCAGAACGGTGCCAGCGCCCGGGCCACCGAGGCGACGGCGTACTCGTGCTCCTCGAGGTCCTTCGAGGAGTGCGCGAGGATCGCCGCGCGGGCCATGTCGGCCGCGTCGTCCCCGGTCCGCCGGATCGTCCCGGCCAGCACGCGGGACGTCACCAGCCCCTGGTCGGAGCGCACCAGCAGCTCGGGGGTCGCCCCCACCATGCCGTCGACGCTGAACGTCCAGCAGGACGTGTAGCGGCGCGCCAGCCGCTGCAGCAGCCAGCGCACGTCCACCGGCTCCTCGGCCGTCGCCTCGACGTCCCGTGCGAGCACCACCTTGTCCACCTCGCCGGCGCGGATCGCGGCGACGCCGGCGCTGACGACGGCTGGCCACTCCTGCGCAGGCACCGCACCCTCGTCGTACGTCACCGCCCCGGGGGACCGGGGTGCCTCACGGGCACCGTCAGCCCCGACGTCGGCCAACCGCGGAGCCGCGCCGAGGTGACCGCCGGTCGTCAGCGTGGTCAGCCACGCCCGACCGTCCCGCCGGCCGACCACCACCTGCGGCACCACCACCACGCCGCCTGCGGGGGAGTCGTCGTCGAAGGCGAACGAGCCGAACGCCACGGGACCGGTCCCCGGGAGCCGCACCTCGTCCCGCACCACGGCGTGCGCCAGCATCTGGTGCCAGGCGTGCTCGGCAGCGGCGAACCGGTCAGACCCGTGCACCTCCACGCGCATCGCCTCGCCCCAGGCGACCAGCCCGTCGCCGCGCCGCACCCAGGCGAGCGGTGCCTCCGCGGGCAGCAGCCCCAGCAGGTCGGCCGCACGATCGGCGAGGTCGCCTGCGGCGGACGGCGCCCCGGGCCCGGACCCGCGCGGCTGCGCCAGGTCGTCGAGCGGGACGGTCCGCACCACCAGCGGGAGGGACGGCGCGGACGGCGCCGAGGACGTGATGCTCATCGCCCGTCAGCGTAGGTGCTGGCGCACCGCACCTGCGCACGGGGGCCCGAGGCCCCGACGCTGAGGTGGGCCGCGACCACCACGCTGCGCCTGCGGGCCCGTCAGCCGGACCTGCGACGATGTCCCCATGCCCCGTGCCAGCCTGGACAAGCAGACCCACGACGTCGCCGCGATGTTCGACGCCGTCGCGCACCGCTACGACCTGACCAACGACGTGCTGTCGATGGGTCAGGACCGGCTGTGGCGGCGCGCGACGCTCGACGCGGTCGGGGCGCAGCGGGGCGACACGGTGCTCGACCTGGCCGCCGGCACCGGCACCTCCGCGGAGCCGCTCGCCGACCGCGGGGTGCGCGTGGTGGCGTGCGACCTGTCGCTCGGCATGCTGACCGAGGGCCGCCGCCGCCGTCCGGACCTCGCGTTCGTCAACGGGGACGCCCTGGCCCTGCCGTTCGCGGACGGCTCGTTCGACGCGGTCACCATCTCGTTCGGGCTCCGCAACGTCCCGGACGTCGACACCGCGCTCGCCGAGCTGCTGCGCGTCACCCGGCCGGGGGGCCGCCTGGTGGTCTGCGAGTTCAGCCGCCCGACCAACCCGGTGTTCCGGGCGGTCTACGCGCAGTACCTGGTCCGGGCGCTGCCCAGGGTCGCGGCGGCCGTCGCCAAGGAGTCCGACGCCTACACGTACCTGGCCGACACGATCCAGGCGTGGCCGGACCAGGCGGCTCTCGGCCGGCAGATCAAGCGTGCCGGGTGGTCGGAGGTGGCGTACCGCAACCTCTCGGGGGGCATCGTGGCGCTGCACCGGGCGACGCGGCCGGAGGACGCGTCGTGACCGTTCGGGACGCGGACGGAGCCGCGACGCCGACCGCATCCAGACCGCGTCACCGCAGGTAGAGACGGATACGCGGGACCACCGTCCCGCACCTGACCCTCAAGTAAGCCAAGCCTTCGCAGACATGCCCAGAGGCGCTGGTTACACTCGCCGGGGGTCGCACGTGAACATCGTCACAAGATGGGGACTTCGTGGTGGACGCAGCACACGATGACGCGGACGTCGTCGTCGTCGGCGCCGGTCCTGCAGGGTCCTCGACGGCCTTCTGGGCGGCCTCGGCGGGCCTCGACGTGCTCGTCCTGGACAAGGCGACGTTCCCCCGCGACAAGGTCTGCGGCGACGGGCTGACCCCGCGCGCCGTCGCCGAGCTGGTCCGTATGGGCGTGCGGCTGCGCGAGCAGGACGGCTGGATCCGCAACCGCGGCCTGCGCGTGCACGGCGGTGGCCACACCATCGAGCTGCCGTGGCCGGAGCTGTCCAGCTACCCGTCCTACGGCCTCGCCAAGGCGCGCACCAGCCTCGACGCCCTGCTGGTCGACCACGCCCGCGCTGCCGGCGCCACGGTGGTGGAAGGCATGCGGGTCACCGGCCCTGTTCACGACGAGCGCACCGGGCGCGTCGTCGGCGTCACCGCGCGGACGGCCGACGGCCGTGAGGCCAGGTACCGCGCACGCGTGGTCGTCGCCGCGGACGGTGTCTCGTCGCGCCTCGCCACCGCTCTCGGACGCACGGCCCGGCCCGACCGCCCCATGGGCGTCGCGGTCCGCACCTACTTCCGGTCGCCGCGCCACGACGACCCGTGGATGGAGTCGCACCTCGAGCTGTGGGACGGAGAACCCGGGGCCAGCAATCCTTTGCCCGGCTACGGCTGGGTCTTCGCCCTCGGCGACGGCACCGTCAACGTCGGTCTCGGTTCCGTGAGCTCCACCAACGCCGCCACGAAGGTGGACTACAGGTCCTTCTTCGCGGCATGGCTCGCCCGGACCCCCTCCGAGTGGGAGCTCACCGCCGAGAACCAGCTCGGGCCGGTGCGCGGCGCCGCCCTGCCGATGGGCTTCAACCGCGGTCCGTTGTACGGCAACGGTGTGCTGCTCGCCGGCGACGCCGGCGGGATGGTGAGCCCCTTCAACGGCGAGGGCATCGCGTACGGCTTGCAGGCCGGCCGAGTGGCGGCGGATGCGATCGCACAGGGGCTGGCGCGTGGCTCGGTGCCGGGGCGCGAACGCGCGCTCGCCTCGTACCAGTCCCGCATGAAGGACGACCTGGGCGGGTACTACACGCTCGGGCGTACCTTCGTGCGGCTGATCGAGCATCCCGAGGTCATGCGGATCTGCACCCGCTACGGTCTGCCCCGGCCGCTCGTGATGCGCTTCACGCTCAAGCTGCTCTCGGACTGCTACGAACCGCACGGTGGCGACGCGGCGGACCGCGTCATCGCCGCGCTGGCGAGGATGGCCCCGGCAGCATGAACCACCGTCTTTCCGCACGTCCCGCACGGCATCTCGTACGGCCCCGGTCGAGGAGGGCTCACCGATGAACAACCCCTACGTCCCGCTGCTGTGGATGATGGCGATCGCCGGCGTCATGGCGCTCGGCGGCGTCGGAGCCTCCGCCGTCCTGGGCCCCAAGCGGTACAACCGCGCGAAGCTCGAGGCCTACGAGTGCGGCATCCAGCCGACGCCCCACGCGGTGGGCGGCGGCCGGTTCCCGGTGAAGTACTACCTGGTCGCGATGACGTTCATCATCTTCGACATCGAGGTGGTGTTCCTCTACCCGTGGGCCGTGACGTTCAGCGAGCTGGCCATGTTCGGGCTCGTCGCCATGCTCGGCTTCCTGGCGCTGATCACGGTGCCGTTCGTCTACGAGTGGCGGCGGGGCGGGTTCGAGTGGGACTGACGACGACGACCCCGACCATCCGGACGACGCGCACGACCACGACGAGCACCACCAGAAGGGAGGCCTGACATGGGTCTCGAGGAGGCGGCACCCGAGGGGTTCATCCTGACGTCCGTCGAGACGATGGTCGGCTACGTCCGCAAGTCGTCCCTCTGGCCGGTGACCTTCGGTCTGGCCTGCTGCGCCATCGAGATGATGGCGACCGGCGGTCCCCGGTTCGACATCTCCCGCTTCGGCATGGAGGTGTTCCGGGCCTCGCCGCGGCAGTCGGACCTGATGATCGTCGCCGGCCGGGTCAGCCAGAAGATGGCGCCGGTGGTGCGGCAGGTCTACGACCAGATGCCGGAGCCCAAGTGGGTGCTGTCGATGGGCGTGTGCGCCTCGTCGGGCGGCATGTTCAACAACTACGCGATCGTGCAGGGCGTCGACCACATCGTGCCCGTGGACATCTACCTGCCCGGCTGCCCGCCGCGCCCGGAGATGCTGATCCACGCGATCCTGGCGCTGCACGAGCAGATCCAGAACTCGCCCCTCGGCGTCGACCGCAAGCAGGCGGCCGCCGCCGCCGAGCGCGCCGCGCTGGAGGCCACCCCCACCTCCCACATGACGGGTCTGCTGCGATGACGCCGCCGAAGAAGAAGGACGTCCCGGGCGAGGCGGAGGTCGGCACCACGCCGCCCGACACCCGTGCACCGGTCGAGACGCCGAAGGACGCCACCCGCGACGAGCCGGCGACGCCGGCGCCGACGGGCGAGAAGGCAGACGCGGCGAACGCCGCCAAGCCCGGCGAGGCCACCACCCCCGCGGCGGCCGCCGCGCAGGCGACCTCCGCCGCGACCGCCGAGGCGGGCGCCGGCAACATCCCGGCGACCACCGTCGCCGCACCGGCGGGCGCGCCGACGCTCGAGGTCATCGAGGTCCGGCACGGCATGTTCGGGGTGCACGGCACGGGGGACACCTCGGGCTACGGCGGCCTCGTCGCCCCGGTCGCGCTGCCCGGCCCGAGCGAGCGTCCCTACGGCGGCTGGTTCGACGAGGTGGTCGACGTGCTGGCCGAGGTCCTCGACGAGTCGGGCACCGGCTTCGCGAACGCGGTTCGCGCCGTCGTCGTCGACCGCGGCGAGCTGACGCTCGACGTGCACCGCGAGCACCTGCCCGAGGTCGCCCGCGCGCTGCGCGACGACCCGGACCTGCGCTTCGAGCTGTCGCTCGGCGTCAGCGGCGTGCACTACCCGCACGACGCGGACCGCGAGCTGCACGCCGTCTACCACGTGGTGTCGGTGACCCACGGCCGCCGGCTC
>NCKG01000309.1:0-1919 GCA_002279095.1 Cellulomonas sp. 14-74-6 | reverse complement strand
GCCGTCGGACGGCCGTCCGGTGACCATGCCGACCCAGGACATGATCATCGGCCTGTACCACCTGACTTCTGACCGGCCGGGTGCCAAGGGTGAGGGCCGCGCGTTCAGCTCGGTGTCCGAGGCGATCATGGCCTTCGACCAGGGCACGCTCGACCTCAACGCGGTCGTGAAGATCCGCATGGACGGCCTGGTCCTCGAGGAGGAGCGGGCGCCCGAGGGCTGGACCCAGGGCGAGCCCCTGCTGTTCGAGACCACGCTCGGCCGTGCGCTGTTCAACGACCTGGTCCCGGTGGACTACCCGTACGAGAACGGCGTCGTCGACAAGAAGCGCCTCTCGGCCATCGTCAACGACCTGGCCGAGCGGTACCCGAAGGTCGAGGTCGCTGCGTCCCTCGACGCCCTGAAGGAGGCCGGCTTCCGCTGGGCCACCCGCTCGGGCGTGACCATCGCCATCTCCGACGTCGCGACGCCGACCGAGAAGAAGGCGATCCTCGAGGAGAACGAGGCCCGCGCGGCCAAGGTGCAGGGCCAGTACGACAAGGGTCTGATCACCGACGACGAGCGTCGCCAGGAGCTCATCAACATCTGGACCGAGGCGACCGACAAGGTGGCCAAGGCGATGCAGGCGAACTTCCCGGCCCGCAACACCGTCTACCGCATGGTCGGCTCGGGCGCCCGAGGCAACTGGATGCAGGTCCGGCAGATCGCCGGCATGCGTGGTCTGGTGGCCAACCCGAAGGGCGAGATCATCCCGCGGCCCATCAAGGCGAACTACCGCGAGGGCCTGTCCGTGCTGGAGTACTTCATCGCCACGCACGGCGCCCGCAAGGGTCTGGCGGACACCGCTCTGCGGACCGCCGACTCGGGCTACCTCACGCGTCGTCTGGTCGACGTGTCGCAGGACGTCATCGTCCGTGAGCTGGACTGCGGCACGGAGCGCGGCCTGACCATGCCGATCGCGGTCGACGCCGGTGACGGCACGCTGCGCCGGCACGACAAGGTGGAGACCTCGGTCTTCTCGCGCACGCTGGCCACCGACATCGAGATCGACGGCGAGGTCATCGGCCACGCCGGTGACGACGTCGGCGACGTGCTGCTCGACCGGCTGATCGAGTCCGGTGTCACCGAGCTCAAGGTGCGCTCCGTGCTCACCTGCGAGTCGCGCGTCGGCACCTGCGCGAAGTGCTACGGCCGTTCGCTGGCCACCGGAAAGCTCGTCGACATCGGCGAGGCGGTCGGCATCATCGCCGCCCAGTCGATCGGTGAGCCCGGCACGCAGCTGACGATGCGTACCTTCCACACCGGTGGTGTCGCCTCCGCGGAGGACATCACGCAGGGTCTGCCGCGTGTCCAGGAGCTCTTCGAGGCCCGCACCCCCAAGGGTGAGGCGCCCATCGCGGAGTTCTCCGGCCGCGTGGCGATCGAGGAGGGCGACCGGTCCCGCCGGATCGTCCTGACGCCGGACGACGGGTCGGAGGAGATCTCCATCCCGGTGACCAAGCGTCAGCGGCTGCTCATCGCGGACGGTGACCACGTCTCCGTCGGCACCCAGCTGGTCCAGGGCGCCGTCGACCCGAAGAAGGTGCTGCGGATCCTCGGTCCCCGGGCGACCCAGAAGCACCTCGTCGACGAGGTGCAGGAGGTCTACCGCTCGCAGGGCGTGGACATCCACGACAAGCACATCGAGGTCATCGTCCGGCAGATGCTGCGCCGGGTGACGGTCCTCGACTCGGGCGACACCGACCTGCTGCCGGGCGAGCTCTCCGAGCGCGGCCGCTTCGAGGACGCGAACCGCAAGGCCGTGTCCGAGGGTGGTCAGCCGGCGTCCGGCCGTCCGGAGCTGATGGGCATCACCAAGGCGTCGCTGGCCACGGACTCGTGGCTGTCGGCGGCCTCCTTCCAGGAGACCACCAAGGTGC
>NCKG01000027.1:0-12188 GCA_002279095.1 Cellulomonas sp. 14-74-6 | reverse complement strand
CGCCTGATCTTCGACAACCTGGCGCAGTCGGTGAACGGCGACCCGGCCGACCCGGCGACCAAGGACGCCCGGGAGAAGATGCACAACGCGGGCACGATCGCCGGCATGGCGTTCGGCAACGCGTTCCTCGGCATCGTGCACGCGATGGCGCACGTGATCGGCTCGACGTACCACCTGGTGCACGGCCGGACCAACGCCACGCTGCTGCCGCACGTCGTCCGGTACAACGGCACCGTCCCGACCAAGCTGACCAGCTGGCCGAAGTACGAGAGCTACGTCGCGCCGGAGCGGTTCCAGCAGATCGCCGCGATGCTCGGCCTGCCGGCCTCGACCCCCGCCGAGGGTGTCGAGTCCTACGCGCTGGCGGTCGAGGCGCTCCGCGCCAAGGTCGGCATCCCGGCGTCCTTCCAGGCGCAGGGTGTGGACGAGCAGGAGTTCATGTCGCGGCTCGACGAGGTGGCGATGGGTGCGTACGAGGACCAGTGCGCCCCGGCCAACCCGCGCATGCCGATGATCGAGGACATGAAGGACCTGATGACCGCGGCCTTCTACGGCACGTCGCTGGAGGACGTCCGGGGCCGCCGCGAGCAGGCCAGCGCCTGACCGACTCCCCGACGGTCTCCTGACCGCGCTCGCACCGACGCCCCGCCCGGCACTGTCCGGACGGGGCGTCGGCCGTCTGCCGGCCGGTGCGGCGCTCCCCCGCAGCGGGCAGGACGGGCGCCGCGCGGGCAGACTGGATGGTCCGACTGCTGACCACGCACACCTGGAGGGACCGTGAGACCCGTCGGCACCGCCCACCGCAGCACCCGCGCCACCGCCCTGACGGGGTTGGCGCTGGCCGGCACCCTGCTGCTCGGCACCGCCGCCTGCAGCACCGGCGACCTGAACAAGGCAGCCGCCTCGGCGACTTCGGCCGTCGCCGGAGCCAAGTCGGCGCTGGCGAGCGCCAAGCAGGCCGCCGACGACGCGGCCGCGAAGATCCAGCAGGCCAAGGACAGCCTGTCGTCCACCGACTCGGCCGCGCGGACCCAGGCGCAGACGGCGCTGGCGGCGGCCCAGAAGGCCGTCGACGAGGCCACCACCGCGCTGCAGCAGGCCGGTACTCAGGGCTCGGCGTCCGCGAAGGACGCGCTGGCCAAGGCGAAGACCGATCTCGCCGACGCGAAGAGCCAGCTCGACGCGGTCACGACGCAGGCGGGCGACAAGGGCAGCACAGCCCTCGACGCGGTCCGCAAGACGCTCGACGAGCTCAGCTCGAAGACCGACCAGGCGACGAAGGGCTGACGCCACGCACCCCCGGGTGGAATCGACCCTTCACCCGCGTGGCCCCTGGAAGCGTCCCGGGCACCTGCCGATGGTGAAGGTATGACCATCCGCACCGACCCGAGCGGCCTCCCGCACCGCCGCGTGGCGTGGTGGGTCGTGTCCGCGTGGGGCTCGCTGGGGCTGCTCGTCGCCGGCGGGCTGATGGCGGCCGCCGGGGTCCGCTGACCGTCCGGGACCGCCGTCGGCCTATCCTCGCGGACGTGCCCCCGCTGCCGCCCCGCTGGCGTTCCGTCGCCGCCGCCACCGGTCTGCTGGACCCGTCGGGAACCGTGCGCGCGACGGTGTTCGCCGAGATGTCCGCGCTGGCCGGACGCACCGGGGCGATCAACCTGGGGCAGGGCTTCCCGGACGTCGACGGACCACCCTCGGTGGCGCGGGCCGCAGCGGACGCGATCGCGGCCGGGGCGAACCAGTACCCGCCCGGCACCGGCATCCCGGAGCTGCGGGCCGCCGTGGCGGACCACCAGTGCCGGCACTACGGGCTGGTGCCGGACGTGGACACCGAGGTGCTGGTGACCACGGGCGCGACCGAGGCGCTCACGGCGGCGGTGCTGGCGCTGACCGGACCGGGCGACGAGGTGGTGACGCTCGACCCGTTCTACGACTCCTACGCGGCGGCGATCGCCCTGGCCGGCGCCACGCACGTGACGATGCCGCTGGTCCCGGGGCCGGACGGCTTCCGGCTCGACGTCGACGCTCTGGGCACGGCGGTCAACGACCGCACCCGGCTGATCCTGCTGAACACGCCGCACAACCCGACCGGCACGGTGCTGACCCGCGACGAGCTGACGGCGGTGGCTGACGCGGCGGTCCGGCACGACGCCCTGGTCCTCACCGACGAGGTGTACGAGCACCTGGTGTACGACGACGCCGTGCACGTCCCGCTCGCCACGCTGCCCGGCATGGCCGAGCGGACCCTCACCGTGTCGTCGGCGGGCAAGACGTTGTCGTTCACGGGCTGGAAGATCGGCTGGGTCACGGGTCCGGCGGACCTGGTGACGGCCGTCCGTACCGTCAAGCAGTTCCTCACGTACGTGTCCGGAGCCCCCTTCCAGCCGGCCGTGGCGTTCGCCCTGACCGACCCCGGCGTCGAGGCGTGGGTGCGGGAGCTGGCGACGTCCCTGGCACGACGGCGGGACCTGCTCTGCGCCGGCCTGCGCACCGCCGGGTTCGACGTGGTGGTGCCGCGCGGCACCTACTTCGTGCTGGCCGACGCCGCACCGCTCGGGTACGACGACGGCACACGACTGTGCCGGGAGCTGCCCGCCCTGACGGGGGTGGTGGGCGTGCCCGTCGGGGCGTTCACCCACGCCGGGTCGGTCACCGAGCGCCGGCTGCGCTCCTGGGTGCGGTTCACGTACGTCAAGCGGACCGAGGTGCTCGAGCAGGCAACCGAGCGGCTCGCGGGGCTCGCGCGGGGCTGACGGTCCGGCGGGGACGACGGTCAGGCGGGGACGACGGTCCAGGCCGACCCGCGCCGGTACGCCGGCGTCGCGAGGGCCAGCACCAGCACCCCCAGCACCGCGGCACCTGCCATCACCAGGGCCATCGCCCGCGCGTCACCACCCAGCAGGCCGGACAGCGGGCTCACCAGGCCACCCCCGGCGGCCTGCACGGCGCCGAGCACCGCCGCCGCGGTGCCCGCCATGCGCCCGTAGCGGGTCAGCGCCAGAGCAGAGGCGTTGGGTGGGGCGAGGTTGATCATCGACAGCGCGAGAGCCTCGGTCCCGCACCAGCCGGCCGTCGCCGGCGACCGCCACGCGCACGCCACCGGGCTGCCGCACACCCGGCGGCAGCGTCTCGGGCAGCCGCCACCACACCGCCACCCAGAGCACCACCCCGAGCTCATCGGCGCCCATCCTCACACGCGTCCGACGGCCGCCGCGAATCGATTCGATCGGTGCGTCCGGGGCACGGCGCGCCCGTGTGGGAGGCGGGTGGCAGGGTGGGCGGCGTGTGCGGACGGTATGCGTCGTTCCGGGAGGACCAGGCGATCGAGGACGAGTTCGCCATCGCCACGGTGGCCGACGACGCACGGTTGCTCCCGCCGTCGTGGAACGTCGCGCCGACCGACGGCGTCCGCACGGTGGTGGAGCGGGCCGACCGTGACACCGGTGAGGTGACCCGCCAGCTCCGGGTGGCGCACTGGGGACTCGTGCCGTCGTGGGCCAAGGACCCGTCGATCGGCAACCGCATGATCAACGCCCGCCGCGAGTCGTTGGCGGACAAGCCGGCGTTCGCACGACCCTTCGGGCTGCGCCGCGCCATCCTGCCGGCGGACGGCTACTTCGAGTGGCAGACGCTGCCGCCGGTGCCGGGACAGCCGAAGGCGCGCCGGCGCAAGCAGCCGTTCTACCTGCACCCGGCCGACGGCGGCGTGCTGGCGCTCGCCGGTCTCTACGAGTTCTGGAAGGACCCGTCCAAGGCCGACGACGACCCGTCCCGCTGGCTGGTCAGCGTCACGATCGTCACCCGTCCCGCGGACCCGCGGTTCGCGGCCATCCACGACCGCCAGCCGCTCCTGCTGCGGCCAGAGGACTGGGACGCGTGGCTCGACCCTGCGGTCGACGCAGAGGCCGCGCGCCCCCTGCTCGAGGCCCCGGGGCCGGAGCTGGTGGCCACCCCGGTGTCGACGGCGGTCAACGCCGTCCAGAACGACGGACCGGAGCTGGTGCGGCCGGTGGACCCGGCGTCGGACCCGGCCGGGGACGTCGACGACAGCCAGGTGCGGGACTCCGCCTGACTCCGGCGGGACGGCGCCCGCCCGGGTCGGGCGGTCAGGCCCGGCCCAGCGCCACCGGCTCGACCGTCCCCAGCCCCTCGACGTCGCGTGGCGGCAGCGCGGTCAGGACGTACCGCGGGTCGTCGGCCAGCAGCCGCGCCGTGGTGGTGTCCACCCACACGCTGCTCGGCTCCGTGATGTCCGTCAGGCGCGCCGCCAGGTTCACCGAGGCGCCGAACACGTCACCGAACCGCGAGAGCACGCGTCCCCACACCATGCCGACGCGCACCGGGGTCACGCCGCGAGCACCCTGCGTCAGGTCGTCGGGCGCGGCGCCGGCCCCGTCACCGAACCGCGACGCCAGCCCGAGCGCGACCTCGGCGCCCGTCACCACGTCGTCGGCGACGAACAGCACGGCGTCCCCGATCGTCTTGACCACGCGTCCGCCGGCCGCTGCGACGACGTCCCGTGCGGCCGCCTCGAAGCGCTGCACGAACGCCGAGAGGTCGGTCGACCCGAGGCCGGCGGTGCGCCGCGTGAACTGCACCATGTCCGCGAACCCGACCGCGCGGGCCAGCGGCAGGTCGGACGGGCCGGTGCCGACCTGCCGCGCCTGCCCCAGCTCGGCTCCGAACCGGCCGCCGATCGTCGCCAGCTGCCGACGGAACGCCAGCACCAGCTCCTGCTCGAGGACCGGCGCGATGGCGGCGAGCCGGTCGAGCACCAGCAGGCGAGCGCTCGCGTCGTCCAGCCTGTACCGGGTGGCTGCGTCCTCGACCAGAGCCTCCACCTGCCACAGGGCGAGCCGGTCGGTGGTGTGCCCCAGGCCGCGCACGAGGGTGCGGACGGTCGACAGCTGCAGCCCCTCGCGCCGCACCAGGTCGACGAGGGCCCGCACCGCCTCGGCGTCGCGCTCGGTGTACGCCCGCTCGTCCGGCTCGGCGGCCGCCAGTCCGAAGGTGCGCCAGAACGTGCGGACGGACTCCTCGTCCACCCCGGCACGCAGCGCGAGGTCACCGGCGGTCAACGTGCGCGGACCGCCGAGCAGCACCTCGTCCAGCTTGGCGACCGTCGAGTCGGGAACCGGCTCGGCCGCCGCCCGCACCTCGCCGGCTGCACCGGCGGTCCCGGCGCCCGGCCCGTCGCCGATGGCCGCCGCGGGGTGCGCGGCACCGCGGTCCACCTGACCGCGCAGGCGCAGCACGTCGCCCGCCGCCACCACGTGCTCGCCGTCCGGCCCGGCCACCACCAGGGCGCCGGTCGCGTCGAGCCGGAGCGCCACCCCGTCGAGCACGCCGCCGCCCGGCAGCTCCACGTGGACGCGCCGGCCGAGCGTCTCGCAGACGGCCGCGACCTCGGCCGCGAGACCGGCGAGCGCAGCGTCCCCGTCGGCTGCCACCCACCGCTCCACCACCTCGAGCACCGCGCTGACGACCGCGGTCAGCACGGTCTCCCGGTCGGTGTGCTGCGCGCCGGCCAGGGCGAGCGACGTCGCGCTGTCCACGGGCAGCTCCGGGGCCGTCTGCGCGACGTTCACGCCGATCCCGATCAGCACGGCCGCGCCGGGCCCGGCCGTCGCCCCGCCGGCCGCCGGGCCGCCGGTCAGCGCCACCACCTCCGTGAGGATGCCGCCGACCTTGCGGGCCGTGCCCCACCCGCCGAGCTCCGCGACGTGACCGTCGAGGTCCACCAGCACGTCGTTGGGCCACTTGAGCACCGCCGGCACGCCCGCGGTCGCCCGGAGGGCCGTCACCGCACCGAGCCCGGCCAGCAGCGGCAACCAGCCCCACCGGTCCGCCGGCACCCCGGGTCGGAGCACGAGGGTCGCCGTCAGCGCCGTGCGCGCGGGCGTGACCCAGCTGCGTCCCGCCCGCCCACGGCCGGCGACCTGCTGGTCCGCCACGAGCAGCGAGCGGTCCGGCCACGACCCGGGGTCGGCCCGCAGCTCGTCGGCCACGGCGCTGCTGGTCGACCCGACCGCGTCCACCACCTCGACCTTCGCGAGCGGTCCCCCGGGCGTGAGCAGCAGCTCACGGAGCTCGCCCCGGCGCAGCGGGGGACGGTCGGCGGTCACCCGGACATCATCGTGCAGTTGTGGGGTCCCCACGAGGTGCCGTGACGAACGCCGTGACGCGCCTGCACGGCACCGCGGGGACGCGACAACTAGCCTTCGTCGGGTGACTCAGACCGATCCCTCCGGCGCCCCACCGGCCGACCCGTCCGCGCAGCCGGACGCGCCCGATGCCGCCGCCGAGGCCTCCGGCACCGCGGCGAAGCTCGCCGACCTGGCCGCGCGCCAGCAGGCGGCGATCGAGCAGGCCGAGCAGACCGCCGCCGAGAAGCAGCACGCGCGTGGCAAGAAGACCGCCCGCGAGCGCATCGAGGCGCTCCTCGACCCGGGCACGTTCACCGAGATCGACGCCTTCGTGCGGCACCGGTCCAGCAACTTCGGCCTGGACCGCAAGCGTGTGCCGGGCGACGGCGTGGTGGTGGGGCACGGGACGGTGGACGGCCGCGAGGTGTGCGTGTACTCGCAGGACTTCACCGTCTTCGGCGGCAGTCTCGGCGAGGTGCACGGCCAGAAGATCACCAAGGTGATGGACCTGGCGCTGCGCACCGGTGTCCCGCTGGTGGGCATCCTCGACGGCGGCGGTGCGCGCATCCAGGAGGGTGTCGCGGGCCTGACCCAGTTCGCCGAGATCTTCCGCCGCAACGTGGCGGCCTCCGGCGTGATCCCGCAGATCAGCCTGATCCTCGGCCCGTCGGCCGGCGGTGCGGTCTACTCCCCCGCACTGACCGACTTCATCGTGATGGCCGACGGCACGTCGAACATGTTCATCACCGGCCCGGACGTGATCCGCGCGGTCACCGGGGAGGACGTGGGCTTCGAGGAGCTCGGTGGCGCCACCACGCACAACACCCGCTCCGGCGTGGCGCACTACCTCGCCTCCGACGAGGACGACGCGATCGACTACGTCCGCGCGCTGCTGTCCTACCTGCCGCCCAACAACCTGACCGACCCGCCGTCGTTCGCGCACGAGGCCGACCTCGAGCCGACCGACGAGGACCTCGCCCTCGACTCCCTGGTCCCCGACTCGGACTCCCAGCCCTACGACATGCGGACGGTCGTCGAGGCGGTGCTCGACGCCGGTGAGCTGCTCGAGGTCCAGTCGCTGTACGCCCCGAACGTGCTGATCGGGTTCGGGCACGTCGAGGGTCAGCCGGTCGGCATCGTCGCGAACCAGCCGATGTCGATGGCCGGCACCCTCGACATCAACGCGGCGGAGAAGGCCGCCCGGTTCGTGCGGACGTGCGACGCGTTCAACGTCCCGGTGCTGACCTTCGTCGACGTCCCGGGCTTCCTGCCGGGCACCGACCAGGAGTGGAACGGCATCATCCGCCGCGGCGCGAAGCTGATCTTCGCCTACGCGGAGGCGACGGTCCCGCTGGTCACGGTCATCACGCGCAAGGCGTACGGCGGTGCCTACATCGTCATGGGCTCCAAGCAGCTGGGCGCGGACGTCAACCTCGCGTGGCCGACGGCGCAGATCGCCGTCATGGGGGCCAGCGGCGCCGTCAACATCCTGCAGCGCGGCGCCCTGAAGGCCGTGGAGCAGGCCGGCGGCGACGTCGACGCCGAGCGGCGCCGGCTCACCGCCGAGTACGAGGAGGCGATCGTCAACCCGTGGGACGCCGCCGACCGCGGCTACGTCGACGCCGTGATCCACCCCTCGGCCACCCGCGCCGAGATCACCAAGGCGCTGCGTCTGCTGCGCACCAAACGAGCCACCCTTCCGGCCAAGAAGCACGGGAACATCCCGCTATGAGCGAGCACGAGCACGACGAGCACGACCACGACGCCGCGTCGCACGGCAGCGACCCGCTGCCGGGCGTCGACCCGACGGCGCTGCACGCGGTCGTGGACAAGATGGCCGCCGCCCTGCACTCCTACGTCGAGACGGCGGTGGGGGTGCGCGCGGAGTTCGGCGCGCACGAGGCCGACGAGGACCCGCGGGTGCTCGCCCTCGAGTCCCTGGTCGGCACCCTGAACGCCCAGCTGTACGACCTGCTGCACGAGACGCTCGGCGTGCACGCCGACCTGACCGGCATGACGTGGGACGACGACGAGCACGACGAGGAGCCGTCCGACCAGGACGTCGACACGTTCCACCTGGGCTTCGTCGTCGGCCCGCCGACCGGCGCGAGCGACCTCACGCTGGACTCGGTGCTCGACCTGGTGGACGCCGGCGGCTCCGAGCTCGCGCACAAGCTGCAGGACGCGGGCTTCCAGGTGATCGAGTGGGGCGCGTCCCGCGGTGCGCCGATGAGCTTCGGGGACGACGACGAGGACGACGAGGGGTGACCGACACGCCCCACGTCCACGTGGTCCGCGGGACGCCGGACGACGACGAGCTGGCCGCGCTGGTCGCCGGGCTCGTCGCGACCGCTCGGGCCGACGAGGCCTCCCACGAGGGCGAGCACCCGGCTGCGTGGACGGACCGCCGGCGCACGGTGCGTCCCACTCCCGCACCGACCCCGGGACCGACCACCTGGCGCTGGAGCCTGCACCCCTGACCACCGCGGTCCCTCGGATTCCCCGGTGTCGGCGGACCGCCCGTCGGTAGGGTCGGCCCTGTGACCGCCGAGCAGCCCACGCGCCCGCACACCCCCGTCGACGAGGTGGCCGACTCCTACGTCGACCGCTACGCGGCGCTCGACCCGCTGCTCGCCACGGAGCTCGGCGTCACGGGCCACGACTCGGAGATGACCGACCTGTCCCCCGCCGGGCACGCGGCTCGCTCCGACCTGACCCGCGAGACGCTGCAGCGGCTCGACGGCGTCGACCCGGTGGACGAGGACGACGTCACCACCCTCGAGGCGATGTCGTACCTGCTGGGCACCGACCTCGAGCTCGACGCCGCGGGCGAGACGCTCGCCACGCTGAACAACATCGCCTCCCCCGTCCAGGGTCTGCGGGACGTGTTCGACCTGATGTCGACGGACACGCCGGACGACTGGGCCGCCGTCGCCGCGCGGCTCGTCGAGCTCCCCGCCGCCGTCGCCGGCTACACCGAGTCGCTGCGTGCCGCGGCGGCCCAGGGGCACGTCGCCGCAGTCCGGCAGGTCGCCGAGGCGCTGCGGCAGGCGCAGGAGCAGGCCGATCCGTCGTCGTCGTTCTTCCCCAAGTTCGTCACCACCGCGCCGGACCAGCTGGCCGGCTCGCTGCGGATCGAGCTGGACCGGGGGGCGGCGCTGGCCGGGCGGGCCTACGCCGACCTCGCCGAGTTCCTCCGGGACGAGCTGGCACCGCTCGCCGTCGACCAGGACGCCGTCGGCCGCGAGCGCTACGGCCTGCTCTCCCGGGCGTTCCTCGGTGCGACGGTCGACCTCGACGAGACCTACGCCTGGGGCCTGGACCAGCTCGCAGCCATCACGGCCGAGCAGGAGCAGGTCGCCGCCCGGATCGCCGGACCCGGCGCGACCGTCGAGCAGGCCGTCTCCGCGCTCGACACCGACCCGGCGCGGACGCTGCACGGCACCGACGCCCTCCAGGAGTGGATGCAGCGCACCGCCGACGCCGCCATCGCGGCACTGGACGGCGTGCACTTCGACATCCCCGCACCGCTGCGCCACCTCGAGTGCCGCATCGCACCGACGCAGACCGGTGGCATCTACTACACCGGCCCCTCGGACGACCTCTCCCGACCGGGGCGGATGTGGTGGTCGGTGCCGCCGGACGTCACCGAGTTCAACACGTGGCGCGAGCGGACCACCGTCTACCACGAGGGCGTGCCCGGCCATCACCTGCAGGTCGGAGTCACCGTGGTGAACCGCCAGCGGCTGAACCGCTGGCGTCGGCTGATGGCGTGGACCTCCGGCCACGGCGAGGGCTGGGCCCTGTACGCCGAGCGGCTGATGGCCGACCTGGGCTTCCTGGAGGACGACGGCGACCGCCTCGGCATGCTCGACGGTCAGCGGATGCGGGCCGCTCGCGTGGTGTTCGACATCGGCGTGCACCTGGGCCTGCCCGCACCGGAGCAGTACGGCGGCGGGACGTGGGACGCCGACAAGGGCTGGGCGCTGCTGCGGGACAACATCCACATGCCGCAGTCGTTCATCCGGTTCGAGTGGATGCGGTACCTCGGCTGGCCCGGCCAGGCACCGTCCTACCTGGTCGGCCAGCGGTTGTGGCAGCAGACCCGCGACCACGCCGCGCTGGCGGCCACGGCCCGCGGTGAGGCGTTCGACCTGCGCGCGTTCCACGACCACGCGCTCTCGCTCGGGTCGCTGCCCCTCCAGGTGCTGCCGGCGGCGCTCACCCGGCGCTGACCGCCAGGCGCTGACCCAGACCGGGCAGCGTCGCCCGCCGCGGTGCGCGGACCGGCGACACCGGTCAGCCGAGCAGACCGGCGCCGTACCGGATGACGATCATCGCGAGCAGCACCACGCAGAAGGCCCCGGTGACGAACCAGTCGTTGCCGGACGCGACGAACCGCCGCGCGCCCGCACCGGCCGAGCCCGGCAGCGCCAGGTGGCCCTCGCGGACGTTGAACCGCGTCAGGCCGGCCCACACCAGCGTCGTGGTGAACGTGATCAGCAGGCACCACGGGCACAGCGCGTGGATGACGAAGTACGACTGGGTGAACAGCCAGAGGGCGAACAGCAGGCCGACGGTGTACAGCGCCTGGGCGCCGAGCATGAACCATCTCGGGAACCGGACCCCGGCGAGCATCGCGACCGAGATGGTCAGCACCACCGACTCGAACAGGATGCCGAGGAACGCGTTCGGGAACCCCAGCAGCTGCGCCTGCCACGTCCGGGCGACCGTGCCGCAGCTGATCACGCTGCTGATGTCGCAGGAGAACACCGCATCGGGGTTGGCCGCCAGGTGCCACGACTCGATCGACAGCACGAAGGACGTGTAGAGCCCGAGCAGCCCGGACACGATCATCTCGATCGCGGTGCGGCGCACCCACCGCGTCGGGGCCGGTGCGAGCAGCTGCGGGTCGTCCGTCGCGTCGAGGCCGTCGACCTCGTCGTCCAGCACGTCGTCCACCTCGACGCCGTCGCCGCCGGACCCTGCGCGCGCGTGTGCCACGGCCCCTCCCGTCTCGTCGTGCGCCATTGTGCCCGACGAACCCACGGGCGACGGAGGGCCGAAGCCCCACTCCCCGGCACGAGCCGCCAGGACGGCGCAGCGGGGGGCCGGCGGGCCGCCCCGGGGCCGCCCGGCTACTGTTCCCCAGCGTGACGCGCCTGCTGCTGGCCTCCGCCTCCCCCGCCCGCCGTGCCACCCTCCGGGCCGCCGGCATCGAGCCGCTCGTGCTCGTCTCGGAGGTGGACGAGGACGCCGTGCTCACCGCCGCCGGCCGGCTCTCCCCTGCCGAGGCCGTCCTGGTCCTCGCCCGTGCCAAGGCCGAGGCCGTGCACGCCGTGCTGCCCGACCGGCACCCGCGCACGCACGACCTCGTGCTGCTCGGCTGCGACTCGATGCTCGAGCTCGACGGCCAGGTGCTCGGCAAGCCGACGGACGCCGCCGACGCGGTGTCCCGCTGGGACGCGATGCGTGGCCGCAGCGGCGTGCTGCACACCGGGCACTGGCTGGTGGACGCCCGCGCGACGACGGCCGGCGGCACCGATCGCACGTTCGGCGAGACCGCCTCGACGGTGGTGCACTTCGCCGACCTGTCGGACGCCGAGGTCGCGGCCTACGTCGGCACCGGTGAGCCGCTGCTGGTCGCGGGCGCGTTCACCGTCGACGGCCGCGGCGGGCCGTTCGTCGAGCGCATCGAGGGCGACCACCACAACGTCGTCGGCCTCTCGCTGCCGCTGCTGCGCCACCTGCTGGCGCGGGTCGACGTGCCGCTGACCGACCTCTGGGCCTGACCGACCCGGCTGCTCCCGCCGCCACGTGTGGGACCTGCACAACCCGGACGCCGTGCGCCTTGGTGGTTCGCCCAAACCTGTCCGGCGCCGCACGGCCGCACCCGTCCCCGCCGTGGACCGGGCGTTACGGTGAGCCGTGCCCGCCATCACCAAGGTCCTGGTCGCGAACCGGGGCGAGATCGCCGTGCGCATCGCACGCGCCTGCCGCGATGCCGGTATCGCCTCCGTCGCCGTGTACGCCGAGCCCGAC